>JBBITQ010000077.1:0-1865 GCA_037440685.1 Clostridiales bacterium | reverse complement strand
GTGGGCAGCGGGTCGGGTGTGATCTTCGACCAGCGCGGCTACATCGTCACCAACTATCACGTCGTCGCCGGTGCTGACCGCGTCGTGGTAGTGCTGTCCAGCGGCGAGCGCCTCACTGCGCGCATCGTGGGGCAGGATCCCCCCACCGACCTCGCCGTGCTCAAGGTGGAGGCCCCGCGGGCGCTCCCGGCTGCCGTCTTCGCCGATTCCGACCGTGTGCGGGTCGGGGAGACCGCCATCGCCATCGGTAACCCGCTGGGGATGGAGTTCCAGAGATCGGTGACGGTAGGGGTGGTGAGCGGCATCCGCTCCTTTCCGTACGGTCAAGGGGAGATGCGGCGGGTGGCGGAGCTCATCCAGACGGATGCTGCCATCAACCCTGGTAACAGCGGCGGGGCGCTGGCGGATTCCTCGGGCCGGGTAATCGGGATCAACACCTTCAAGTTCCGCGAAACGGAAAACATCGAGGGGATGGGTTTCGCCATCCCGGCCAACACGGTCAAACGTGTGGTGGGTGACCTGGTCCGGTATGGCCGCGTGCGGCGGGCGGCGCTGGGCGTGACCTTTGTGAGCCGCGAGGCTGCGGCATTGCGCTTTGGCATGAGCGTGGACCGGGGGCTGCTCATCTACGAGGTGGCGGAGGGCAGCCCGGCGGAACGGGGCGGCCTGCGGCCAGGGGACGTCATGATCCGTCTGGATGGCACGCCGATCAACGAGTACGTGGACGCCATTCGCATCCTGGAGGCGAAGCGCCCTGGGGAACGGGTGAACGTACGTTATCTGCGTGACGGCCGCGAGCACGCCGTAGACATCACCTTGGCTGAGATGCAGTAGACGTGGCCGGACGCGCCGCCTGCCCCTTCTCCGGCGTGGCGGGAGGCCGGGAGCGGTTCCGCAGGGAAGAGGAAGCTCCCCACTCGAAGACCGGGCTCACCACGTGGGGTTCCGTGCCGATGATGAATAGCTCTTCGCGGACGGCGGAAGTGGGGTTGGGGATCAGGCCATCGCGTGCCGACACCGCCACCGAGATGACGTTGGAAGGGCGGGGGAAGTCCCGGGCGAGGGTTTCCGCGAGGGCTTTGCTCATGAAGCCCGCCCAGACGGGTCCCGCCAGCGTGCTGCCGAAGCCGGGCAGCGGAGAGGGCATGTCATTCCCCACCCAGACGGCGGCGACCAGGTCCGGGGTGTACCCGATGAACCAGGCGTTGTCGCTCCGATCGGTGGTGCCCGTTTTACCGGCTGCGGGGCGGTCGAGCCACCCGGCGAGGTTGCTCGCTGTGCCGCGGCTGATGACCCCTTTCATGATATCGGTGAGAATATAGGCCACGCCCTCGTCCAAGACCTTGGTCATCTCTGGCCGGTTCTCTTCGAGGATGCGACCGGAGGCGTCCGTGATGCGGCGTATCGCCATGGGCTTCACCCGCCAGCCCATGTTGGCGAAGGGGGCATATGCCACAGCCATCTCCAGCGGGGTCACCTCGGAGGTGCCAAGGGCGAGGGGGAGGCTTGGCTCGAGCGGGCTCTCGATGCCCAAGCGCCGGGCCATGTTCACGATGCTGCGCGGGCCGATGGCCGCAGCCCATTTGACGGCCACCACATTGTCTGAGATCTCTATGGCCTGTCGGATGCTGAGGGGGCGGTAATGGTATGGGGGCCGGCGCCCCCCTTCCGTGTAATCCTTGGGCACGTATGGTTCCGCGCCGGCAGCCCCCGGGAAACTGACGAACTCGCATACCTGTTGGTCTGCGGCCGTATACCCGCTGGACAGGACAGCGGCGTACAGGAACGGTTTAAATGCCGAGCCCGGTTGTCGGTGGGCGACGACGGCGCGGTTGTAGCTGGGGTTTTCCGAATTGCGCCCGCCC
>JBBITQ010000076.1:0-6150 GCA_037440685.1 Clostridiales bacterium | reverse complement strand
CCCCATCCGGCTGGGGATCCCCTTGAAGAACCAGATGTGGGAGACGGGCGCGGCCAGTTCGATATGGCCCATGCGCTCGCGCCGCACCCGCGCCCGGGTGACCTCGACGCCACAGCGGTCGCAGACCACGCCCTTGTAGCGGACCCGCTTGTACTTGCCGCAGTGGCACTCCCAATCCTTGGTGGGGCCGAAGATTTTCTCGCAGAAGAGCCCCTCCCGTTCCGGCTTGAGGGTGCGGTAGTTGATGGTCTCGGGCTTCTTCACCTCGCCGCGGGACCACTCCCGGATCTTCTCAGGAGAAGCAATGCCGATCTGGATCGAGTCGAAGTTGTTGAGATCCGATCCCAGGCCGTTGGCCGGCTCCGCGCCAAACGTCTCGATGCCCCTCATACCGGCTGTTCTTCCTCCTCTTCATCCAGTTCGAAGCCCTCGAAGCCGTCGCCCGCCAGCACCACGTCAGCCTCCGCCTCGTCGCCAGTCTCGCCCTCCCCCAGGTCTTCCTCCACCGCCTCCTCGTGCACGCGGCGCGCCGGCGCCTCGCCGAGGTCCAGGTCGAGGTCCTTGGCGAGCTCGGTGACGTCCTCGTCCGATTCCCGGATCTCGATCTCTTGAGCGTCCTCGGAGAGGATCTTGACGTCGAGGCCCAAGCTCTGCATCTCCTTGATGAGCACCTTGAAGGATTCAGGCACGCCCGGCTCCGGCACGTTCTCGCCCTTGATGATGGCCTCGTAGGTCTTGACGCGGCCCATAACGTCGTCAGACTTCACCGTGAGGAGTTCCTGCAGCGTGTACGCCGCGCCGTAGGCCTCGAGCGCCCAGACCTCCATCTCGCCGAAGCGCTGACCACCGAACTGCGCCTTGCCACCCAGCGGCTGTTGCGTCACCAGCGAGTACGGGCCGGTGGACCGGGCGTGGATCTTGTCGTCCACCAGGTGCGCCAGCTTTAACATGTACATGTAGCCGACGGTCACCGGGTTGTCGAAGGGCTCGCCGGTGCGCCCGTCGTAGAGGATCGTCTTCCCGTCCGGCGGCAACCCCGCCTCGCGCAGCAGGGAGAGGATGTCTTCCTCGGTAGCCCCGGCGAAAACCGGTGAGCTCACGTGGATCCCCAGCGCCTTGGCCGCCCAGCCGAGGTGGGTCTCCAGCACCTGGCCCAGGTTCATCCGCGAGGGAACGCCGAGAGGGTTGAGGACGATGTCGCCCGGCGTGCCGTCGGGCAGGAACGGCATGTCTTCCACCGGCAGGATCTTGGCGATGACACCCTTGTTGCCATGCCGGCCGGCCATCTTGTCGCCGACCGAGATCTTGCGCTTCTGGGCCACGTACACCCGGATGAGCTGGTTCACCCCCGGGGCCAGCTCGTCGCCCGCCTCGCGGTAGAAAACCTTGACGTCCACGACGATGCCGCTCTCCCCGTGGGGAACCCGCAAGGAGGTGTCGCGGACCTCGCGCGCCTTCTCGCCGAAGATGGCGCGCAGCAGCCGCTCCTCGGCGGTGAGCTCCGTCTCCCCCTTCGGGGTCACCTTCCCCACCAGGATGTCGCCCGGCCGCACCTCGGCGCCGACGCGGATGATGCCGCGATCGTCGAGGTCCTTGAGCACGTCCTCCCCCACGTTGGGTATTTCCCGGGTGATCTCCTCGGGGCCCAGCTTGGTGTCGCGCGCCTCGCACTCGTGCTCCTCGATGTGGATGGAGGTAAAGACGTCCTCCCTCACGAGGCGCTCGCTGATCAGGATGGCGTCCTCGTAGTTGTAGCCCTCCCAGGGCATGAAGGCCACCAGCACGTTGCGCCCCAGGGCCAGCTCGCCCAGGTCGGTGCACGGCCCATCGGCGATGACGTCGCCGGCGGCGACCTCGTCGCCCGTGCGCACCACCGGGGCCTGATTGATGCACGTTCCCTGGTTGGAGCGCTGGAACTTCATGATGGGGTAGACATCGACCTCGCCGGTATCGGTGCGGACCTGCACCTCGGTGGCCGTCACCCTCTCGACCACCCCAGCCCGGCGCGCCAGGACGACGCCTCCGGAGTCGGCCGCCACGCGGAACTCGATGCCGGTACCCACCAGGGGCGCCTCGGTCTGCACCAAGGGGACGGCCTGACGCTGCATGTTGGCCCCCATCAGGGCGCGGTTGGCGTCGTCGTTCTCGAGGAACGGGATGAGGGCCGTGGCCACGGACACCACCTGCTTGGGCGAGACGTCCATGTACTCGACCTCTTCCCGCGGCACGACGGTGATCTGGTGCTTGTAGCGCACCGTGACGCGCTTCTCGGCGATCAGGCCGTCCATGTCGACCGGCGTGTTCGCCTGGGCGATCACGCACTCGTCTTCCTCATCCGCCGTGAAGTAGACGATCTCGTTGGTGACGCGGCCGTTGACGACCCGGCGGTACGGGGTCTCGATGAACCCGTACTCGTTGACCCGGGCGTACGTGCTGAGGGCGCCGATCAGGCCGATGTTCGGGCCCTCGGGCGTCTCGATCGGGCACATGCGGCCGTAGTGCGAGTCGTGCACGTCGCGCACATCGAAGCCCGCCCGCTCACGCGACAAGCCGCCCGGGCCGAGCGCGCTCAGCCGGCGCTTGTGGGTGAGCTCGGAGAGGGGGTTGGTCTGATCCATGAACTGCGACAGTTGGCTCGATCCGAAGAACTCCTTGACCGCCGCCACCACCGGCCGGATGTTGATGAGGGCCTGGGGGGTGATGGCCTCCATGTCTTGGATCGTCATGCGTTCCCGGATCACCCGCTCCATGCGCGCCAGCCCCACGCGGAACTGGTTCTGGAGCAGCTCCCCCACCGAGCGCAGGCGGCGGTTGCCCAAGTGATCGATGTCATCGACCCGTCCCACGCCCTGGAACAGGTTGAACATATAGTTGACCACCGCCACGATGTCCTCGCGGGTGAGGGTACGGACGTCGGTCCCAGGGCTGCCGTTGCCGCGCACGGTCACCTCGAAGCCGTCCACGGTGCGCACCCGGACGCGGTCCACCCCCGCCGCGGCGACGGCCTCCGCCGTCGCCCGGTCGATCCGGGCGCCCGCCGGCACCAGCACGGCGCCCGTAACGGGGTGGACGATGTCCTCCGCCGCCACGGTACCGGTGATGCGCGGCCGGATGCCGAGCTTCTTGTTCAGCTTGTAGCGCCCCACGAAGGCCAGGTCGTAACGCTTCGGGTCGAAGAACAGGCTCTCGAGGTGGGCGCGGGCGTTCTCCTCCGTCGGGGGCTCGCCGGGGCGCAGCCTCTTGTAGATCTCGAGGAGGGCCGCACGGGCCGAGTCGGTGTTGTCCTTGTCAAGGGTCGCCCGCACGTGGGCCGTATCCCCCAGGGTATCGATGATCTGGGCGTCGGTCTCCACCCCCAGGGCGCGCAAGAGCACGGTGGCCGGGAGCTTGCGCGTGCGGTCGACCCGCACGTACACCACGCCGTTGGGATCGGACTCGAACTCCAGCCAGGCGCCGCGGTTGGGTATCACCGTGGCGGCGAAGAGATTGTTCCCGTTGGGGTCGACGTCCTCGCTGTAATAGACGCCGGGGGAGCGGACGAGCTGGCTGACCACCACCCGTTCCGCACCATTGATGACGAAGGTGCCCTGCTCGGTCATGAGCGGGAAGTCGCCCATGAAGACCTCCTGCTCCTTGACCTCGCCGGTGTCCTTGTTGATCAGCCGCACACGCACGCGCAGGGGCGCGGCGTATGTAACATCCCGTTCCTTGCACTCCTGGACGGAATACTTTGGCTCGCCCAGGGAATAATCGACGAACTCCAGCACCAGGTTGCCCGCGAAGTCCTGGATCGGCGATATCTCTTGGAACAATTGATAGAGGCCTTCTTTGAGGAACCACTGATAGGAGTTGCGCTGGACCTGGATGAGGTTGGGAAGCTCCAAGACCTCCCTGATGCGACCGAAGTTCCGCCGTTGCCGCCGCGGTACGCGCATCGGGACTGCCACTACACACTCCCCCTCGCTGGCTTGCCCTGACAATGCAGCAAGCTATCATGATAGCAAAGTCACCAAAAGGAGTCAAGAATAAAAACGAAAAGCCGTCAATCGCGGCGCTCGACGATGCTGACAGGGTCAAGGCGCCAGAGGACCCAGAAGACCATGAGCAGGCTGAACGCCAGGGTCAGCACCGGGACCGGGACGGTGTAAGCCACCACGCGCTGGTCTATCCCGGTGAGGTAGATCCCCTTGGGCTCGTAGGCCAGCCTGGCGATGAGGGCCAACATCCCGCGCGAGATGGCAAGCCCCGCCCCCCAGGCCGCCACCGTGACCGCGACCACTTCAAGGAAGGTGCGCCGCAGGAGAAACGAACGCCGGTAGCCCATGGCCGCCAGGATGCCGTATTCCCCCATCCGCTCCCTCACGAAGATCAGGTTGAGAAGCCCCACGGCCAGGGAAAGAGCCGTCACGGTGATGAGGTTGAGGATCCAGACCATCAGGTCCAGGTTGGCGATCTCCCTGACGAACCGGCGCGCTTCCTTATCATATGTGAACACGGTGACGGAGCCACGGTCAAGGCCACGTAGTTCCCGCCACAGCAGGCGCTCCTGTCCCGGCCTGGGGAACACCACGTAGGCCCGCGCCGCGCTGCCCGGCTTGAGAGCGTTCGCGCCCACGATGCGCTCGTAGCTGGCGACGCCGAACGGGTACCGGCCCTCAAGGACCCCGACGACCCGGTAGCGCCCGATGAGGGTGTCGTTTTCGTCCACGTCCTTGCCGACCGCGGCGCCGAGGCGCAACCCCTTCCCCCTCATGATGTCGCGATGGAGGGCCACCGCCGCTTCTCCTGGACCGGGCAGCCGCCCCTCCGCCAGGCGCAGGCCGACCCGGGCGAGGAACACCCGCATGTCCTGCTCACGGAGGGCGAGGATCGGACGGGGCTCGCTGCCGAAGATCCCCGGTACCCGGATGCTGCTGGTGGCCACCGGCAGGAGGGCGGCGGCATGGCGGTTCCGCTGCAGGCGGGCGACCACCTCGGGCGGCAGGAGGCCCTGCAACCCCACCACAAGCGAGTAGCGTTCATACGGTTGCAGCCACACCTTCCTGCTGGCCGCGATCATGGAACCGGTCAGCACGGCTGTGACGGCGACCGCGAAGACGGCCACCGCGATGACGCAGAACACCGGCAGGACCTTCAGCTTGTTCCTGCTGACGTACTTCCAAGCGGAGAGGGGGGCCATCGTCACCGCTCCTCGCGGAACCAAGCCTAGTATCCCCAGTGCGCGTCGGCACGCCGTCCGGGCGGGAAAACGCGGGCCGGGACGCCCCCGCTGGGCGTCCCGGCCCCATCACTCCCCTAAAATGCGGCCCCTGACCGCGCTCACTTCACCTCTACGGTGGCGCCGGCCTCGGTGAGCTTCGCCTTGATAGACTCGGCCTCTTCCTTGCTCACCTTCTCCTTCACGGGCTTGGGGGCGCCGTCCACCAGGTCCTTGGCCTCCTTGAGCCCGAGCCCGGTGAGCTCCCGCACCACCTTGATGACGTTGATCTTGTTGGCGCCGGCGCTCGTCAGGATGACGTCGAACTCGGTCTGCTCCTCCGCCGCCGGAGCTGCCGCGGCCGGGGCGCCGGCCACGGCCACGGGCGCCACGGCCACGGGCGCCGCCGCGCTCACGCCGAACTTCTCCTCGAACGCCTTGACCAACTCGGCCAGCTCGATCACGGTCATGCCTTCCACCAGTTCCAGCACCTGCTCCACCTTCGACACCTGGACACCCCTCCTGTCTCAGTCTGAAATCATAAACCGGGCGCTCACGCGCTCGCCTGACGCTGGTCGCGCAGGGCCGCCACAGCAGTGATGAAGCCGCGCAGTGGCGCGTTGAGGACGCTCGCCAGGCCCACCAGGGGTGACTGGACGGCGCCCAGCACCTTCGCCAGCAGCTCGTTCTTGGGCGGCAGTTCGGCCAGGGCCTGCACCGTGGCGACCCCGATGACCTTCCCGTTGAGGACGCCGACCTTGATCTCCAGCTTCTTCTGGTCGCGGACGTACTCGGCGATCCCCTTGGCCGGGGCGACCGGGTCGTCGAGGCCGAAGGCGATGGCCGTCGGCCCCGTAAGGTGCGGGTCCAGCTCCGCGAGCCCGAGCTCGTTTGCCACCAGGCGGGCGAGGGTATTCTTGACCACCTTGAACTCCACGCGGGCCTCGCGCAAC
>JBBITQ010000075.1:0-6165 GCA_037440685.1 Clostridiales bacterium | reverse complement strand
ATGGAGGAGGCGCTCACCAAGCGCTAAACTGTCCACAAAACCGGGGTAAGTCCAAACCGCAGCTCCACCGTGCCCGCCTCCTCCCGGAACCGCAGAGCGGCGGTGGGACAGCGCCGGACGCAGGCACCGCAGCCGTTGCACCGGGCGCCATGCGCCTCCACCCAGCCGAAGGGCACATCTCCGCCTTCCAGACGCAGCCCGGCCCGGCTCTCCAGGCACCGGGCCACCAGGTCCGCCAGCCGCGGCACCCCGGGGGCGGGCTGGACCACCGGCCCGGCGCCCGCGGGGCGCTCACCTTCTGAGTCCGCCCTGGCCGCAGCAAGGGGCGGGAAGGGGGACCAGCCCCGCTCCACCAACTCCTCAGGCTCGATCCAGATCACCGTGACGGGCCACCCGCCGGCCTCCAGGGCACGCCGGGCGAACACGGCCGCGCGCCTGGGGCCGGCGGCGCAGAGGCGGCGCCCGCAAGTCCCCGGACAACCGAGGACGGCTACGCCCGCCCCCAGCAGCGCGGCATACAGGACGAGCGCGGGATCGAGGCGAGCGAGACAGGGCAGCGCCACGGCCTCCACCCCGTCAGGCCACGCTACCCGCTCCGGCAGCGCGTTCAAGGCGTAAGGGCACGCCAGGACTACGACCCCCGGCGCCTCGGGCCCGGCCATGAGGCCTGCCACCTCAGCCAACGGCTCGGCGTCCGACCACATGGGGTATTCCACCGCGCCAAAACGGCAGGCGGCGACGCAGCCGCCGCACCCCTGGCAGCGGTAGGAGAGCAACTCCACGTTTTCCCCCAGAGGTACGAGCGCCTCCTCCGGGCAAACCCCCAGACAGAAGCGGCAACCCTGATAAGCCTGGCAGCGGAGGCGATCGATGGGGGGCACCACGCCGTAAGCGGGGCGGGCAATGGCGAGGGGACCGTCCTCGTCGTAGCGCCGGGGCCGCCGCACCCTGATCGCGATATTGTCGGGTCCGACACCGGGGTGAGCCAGGGCGCGCCATCCCAAGCCGCGCATGCGCGCTAGCAGGCGGCCCCCCTCCGGCACCCGGCCGCCGGCCGGACCGCGCACGTCGGCGAAGATCACGTTTAGCGAGCCGGGACCGCGCCAGCCCACCCCCTGGCGGAGCACGTCAACGAGCTCCTCGTCCGCGCATGCCCCCACCACGACCGTCCGCCCCTCCAACGCCGCCAGCGCCTCTACGAAGGACTCGCGGTCGCGGCAGGCCCTCGCCACCACGCGCAGCTCGGCCCCGGGACAGGCCTCCTGCAACAGCTCGGCCGCCGCAGCCGCGCCCGGATCCCCGGCGGGGCCGCAGTCGCAGAGCAGAAAACCGACCTGCGAGAACGACTGACGAGAGACACAAGCCGCGCCCACACTGGACCCTCCTCACTAGTCATTATGGTAGCAAAGGATGATCCTGGGGGTCGGGGACTTCCCGGAATTGTTGTAAGGGAATCTCCGGCTTATGTGGAGGCCAGCGAGATCAGCCCGTGTTCGAGAGCGAACCGGACGAGATCGACACGCCGCGTGCAGCCGAGCTTCTCCATGATCCTGCTCTTGTGGGACTCCACCGTCTTCACGCTGATGAAGAGGAGTTCGGCGATCTCGTGGTTGGTATAACCGAGCGCCAGGAGGCGCAAGACCTCCTTCTCCCGCTCGCTCAAGAGGGCTAGGCCCTCCCTGGAACCGCCATCGGGCCGGCCCAGCAATTCGGCGGGATCGCAGGTCAAGCCGCTGAAGACCACGGTGCGGCCCGACGAGACGGCGCGGATGGCGGACAGCAGTTCCGTGTCCGCCGCCTGCTTGACAACGAACCCCGCCGCGCCGGCCGCCAGCGCCGCGCGCAGGTAGGCGCCGTCGTCGTGCATCGTGAGCACCAGCACCTTCGCCTCCGGGACAGCCTGCCTGATGCGGCGCGTCGCCTCGATGCCACCTTCCCCCGGCATGGTGAGGTCCATGATCACGACGTCAGGACGCGTCTCTTCAGCCAGCCGCAACGCCTCCACGCCGTCGCCCGCCTCGCCCACCACCTCCATGTCGGGCTGGGAGTTCAGGAGCAGGCGGAGCCCGGCTCGCAAGATGCTATGATCGTCGACCAGCAGCAACTTGATCTTGCCCAAGCCCATTCCCCTCGCCGACAGAGGGCACCGGGATCCACGCCCTGACGGTGGTGCCCTCCCCCTTCTTACTATCGATGCTCACGTCGCCGCCCAGCATCCGGGCGCGCTCCCGCATCCCCATGAGCCCCAGACAGCATTCGGCGGAGGCGTACCGGCTATCGCACACCCGTTGCGGATCGAACCCTATGCCGTCATCCCTCACCGCCACCACCGCCATGCCGTCCTCACGCCGGACAAGGACGTGCACGCGCTGGGCCCGGGCGTGCCGGCCCGCGTTCGTCACCGCCTCCTGCACGATGCGGTACAGCGCGGTCTCCACTTCCGGCGGGAGCCGGCACTCCAACCACTCGAGGCGCAGTTCGACGCCGAGGCCGAACTTCGCGGTGAACTGGCGCACGAACCGCTCCAGCGCCGGCCCGAGCCCCATGTCGTCCAGGACGCTCGGCCGCAGCCACGCCGACAGGTGCTTCACGTCCTCCACCGCCGCGGCGGCCAGGGCGCGCAGTTCCGCGGCGCACCGGCGCACCCCCTCGACGTCGTCCATCGTCTCCAGCGCCCTGAGCCCCACCGCCAACGAAGTGAAGCGCTGGCCAATCTCGTCGTGGAGCTCACGGGCCACCCGCTTCCGCTCCTCCTCCTGCGCCGTGATCAGCTTATCGATCAGGCGCTTGCGCGCCACCTCCTTGCGTTGCAGTTCCTCCAACAAGCCCTGCAACCGCTCCGCCATCCTGTCGATGGCCGCGCCCAGCATTCCGATCTCGTCCTGGCAGACGAACCCGGCCCGCCGCGACAGGTCGCCGGTGGCGAACTCCTCCGTGAGTGAGAGGAGGTGCCTGAGCGGCTGCGTGAAACTGCGCGCGAGAACGTACGCCCCCAGGACGCCCAGAAGCAGGACGGCCCCCGTGGCCGTTATCGCCCAGCGCACCGCCGCCCCAGGCTCCAGCGCCCCCGACGCACTGCGGTACGTCACCAGGCCGAGGGCGGCACCGAGCGCCACCACGAGCAGCATCATCCCCCCCATGAGCTTGGCTCCGATGCAGAAACGCCAGCGCACTGCCCCTCCACCGCCCTCCCAGAACGCGAGCCGATTGCACAAAAATCATCGAGCACCAACATTCTACGCTAAGTATGAAGGTTGAGATGCCCGGAATAAATGACAAAAAGCGGCTAGCGCAGCCGCTTTGTGACCGCCGTGGTCGACATGGCTTCTCGGGGGCGTCACTCCTGCCCCCAAGGATCGAACTCCTCACCCGCGCGGCAGAGGTCACCCAGGCCGCAGACGTCGCAGCCCACCACGAAACGCCTCAGTTCGTTCCGGAGGGAAGCGCGCAGGACCTCGAGGGCCTGCCCGTTCCCCGCAACTCCCGCCTCCCGCAGCGAGCGGTTGGCGGCAGCCGCCAGTTGCCTGACGAACTCCTCCAGGTCCATGTCCCCCAGCTTCAGGTGCAGTTGCTTGTTCTGCAACGCCTTGTCCAGCATGACGGACCGTCTCACGTCGCTCACGCTCCCACTCCCGCTGGTCCCCTGGCCCCAGGGACCGCTATCCCCTGGGCTCGACTATCAGGGTCCCCCTCATGTACCCGTGCCGCGGGCTGCACAATACAGTACAAAAGAAAGGATAGGCACCCGGCTTGTCGGCGGTGAACTCCACTATGCTCTCCTCGCCCGGCTTGATCTCGGGCACCGTGACCCCCAGGTCGGGGATGGCGAGCCCGTGGACCACGTCGTCGCCGATGATCCGGAGCCGCACCCTCTCCCCTTCCCGCACCCTGATCTCCGCAGGTTCGAAGCCGCCCCGCTCCGCCTGCCGCGCCCAGATGGTGGCGGTGAACCGCCTCGCGAAGGCCTTCTCGTACTGCATCGCGGCCACCGGCAGGCCGATGAGCACGGCGAGGATCAGCAGTATGGCCAGCCCTTCCTGTTTCACGACACGCATCCTCGACGCTCACCCTTTCTCGACGCACCCCCGGGCCATGGCTAGCCGATGAACAGCCACATCAGGGCCACTGACAGGAGCCCGAGGTAGATGACCTGTGGGATCGCCGCGGCCAGGGCCGCCCGCGTATCGCCAAACGTCTGCCGGGACAGCTTCGCCGCCACGTCGATGGCATAGGCCAGGCCGAAGAGCACCATTGGGACCTGGAGGTACGGGAAGAGACCCGTCCCCACCGGGGTCCACGGCACGTGGGCCGTTCCGAACAGGTCCCAGCCGAGCCCGAACGGGTCAGAGAGCACCGGCAGGGCATAGGAACCGCTGGCGAGCACGATGGGCACGCTGAAGGCCGCCCAGCCCATGAGCCCCAGGGGCACCAGGGCGTATGAGAAGTTGAGGAACACCTTCCGCAGCCCCGGGTCGGCGAGGCCGGGGTCGCCCGCCAGCGCCAGCCGCCGCGACAGGTGCGCGGCCAGGGCGTGCACGAGCGGCAGGCCCACGGCCGTCACACTGATGAACAGGACGACGAACTTGAGGAAATCGGGCATGTCGGCCAGTCCCGTGAGGTTGGCCCAGTCCTTGATCGTGCCCCAGGGCCCCATCATCGTCGTCGCGTACATCCCCGCGGCCCCCAGCATGATGAAGGCCTTCCAGGACTCGCCCAGCTCGCGGTGCCGGTCGACGAGGAGGTCGGTGCCGAAGGGGCGCAGGCGGATGGACATGTTGTCCCGGCTGCAACTGCGCATGCACTCGAAACACCAGCCGCAGTAGGTGTTGCGCTCCAGGTTCATGGGCACCTCCAGCCACGGGCAGGAGTACCCCGTCTCGCTTCCCACGAAGCACTCCTTGGTCTTGTGCCCCTTGCAGGTCTCGAAGTCCTTGCGGCGGATCTCCATGGCCGAGAAGTTGGAGTACAGGCCCAGGAACCCGCCCACGGGGCAGAGGTAGCGGCAGAAGGTGCGCTTCTCGAACACCATGTGCAGCACTACGGCTAGCACGATGATCCCGCCCAGCATGGCCGTCGTCGCCAGGGGACGGGTGGTGATGACGCCGCTGAAGATACCCACCGTGAGGAAGGCCAGGTTCGCTATCCACATGGTACGCAGCGCCTTGGGCCACTTCAGGTTCAGGGTGAAGCCCCGTTCGCCGCTCTTGCCGACGAGGCGCAGCCGCTGCAGCCACTCTCCGATGGTGGGCAAGGGGCACATGCCGCACCAGAACCGCGCTGTGAACGGCAGGAGCAGGAACATGAGCAACGACCACCAGACGATCCAGACGAAGACGATCCCGAAGCTGTGGTTGCCCACGACCGTGCCGTACACGCCGGACATCAGGATGAGGACGAAGGCGGCCCAGTTGACCACGAAGAGGGTGAAGTTGAGCCACCGCGACTTCAGGAGGCGGCGCATCCCGGGCAGCCTGGTCAGCTCCAGCCGCCAGTCCGCAGGGATGAAGCCCAGGAACCGCTCCCGGCTCATGTCCAGGTTTCCGGTGGGGGAGACGGACGCGGCGCGCTGCTCCTTCCGCGCCTCAGGCTGAGGCGCCACGGGCGCCTTGGATTCCTTAAACACGGTGGACATCTTCCGCCAACCTCCCTCTGCGTGCCAGGAACAGGATGATCGCGCCGCTCACCAGGACGGCCGCTCCCGCGACGCCGGCCGCGAAGTTGACGTTGGGCTTGACGCGCAGCCAGCCGATCATGTACGGGTGGAACGTCCCGCAGGTGACGGCGCAGCGGAACATGAACCGGCCGGGTCGGTCGGCCGTGAAGGCGATCTCCTTCTCCTGGCCCGGCAGGATCTCTTCCCTAATGCCGTAGCCATCGAGGTAGAAGCCATGGGTCACGTCCATGGCCCGCACCTTCAGCACGACGCGATCGCCGCGGTTCACCTCGATGACGCCCGGCTCGAAGGCGAACTGCCGCGCTGTGATCTCGATCACCCGTTCCTGTGGGGATGTGGTGGCGGAGCGCACCCCGGACGCCACGACGCCTACCAGAAGCACCGCCAGGGCCAGGGCCGCCAGGACGATCCCCTTCCCCCGCCCGATTCGATCCAGCACCAACATGACGTCAATCATCGCCCAGCGGTCTGCCAGTCGTGCGGCAGACCAG
>JBBITQ010000074.1:4852-6185 GCA_037440685.1 Clostridiales bacterium | reverse complement strand
CCACGTCGAGGTTGAGCCCTTCCTGGTCCACGATGCGCGCGATAGCCCGGCACATGAAAGCCTTTCCCGCGTAGGCCACCACGCCGGAGCCCGACATGGCGCCCACGAACTCCCGGCACATGGCCCGGATCTTCCGCTCGTCGAAGACGTAAAGGGGCGTGCCGAACTCCCTGGCCAGATCGACCGCGTCACGCTCCCCGATGACGAGATGCCCCCGCTTGTTCACACGCACGGGCGGCCAGCCGTTCTGATCCGGCTCCATGCGCCTGCCTCCCACGCCACACGCCTCCAAAACAAAAAGCTACCCTGCCGCTGCGCCGGCCACGGCCCAAACTCGCCCCTTAACGTAACATAGTAGGCATCCATGGTCAATACTGCGCCTCTCCCCGCCGGGGTCCCCCCGATCGACCGGCGTCACTTGACCACCAAAACCGCACACTCGGTGGTCCACCACCTTCGGCGGTGGCGCCCAGGAGGCGGCGCCGCACCGGATGATGCGGGTGGGTGCCGAGGACGATGAGGTCGGCCTTCTCCTCCGCGGCCACCCTCAGGATCTCCTCGCTCGGCTTGCCGTAGGCGAGGACCCGCCGCGCCTCGATTCCATGAGCCCCCAGCGCCGTCAGGGCCTCTTCCAGGTGCCTCCCGAAGTACCGCTCGACCTGCTCCCGGGCTTGCTCCAGGGCAGCACGCCCTCGCTCCCCCCTTTGGCGTCGAGGAAGGCCAGCAGGAGGAGGACGAGGAAGAGGTACTTGACCTCGGGCTCGCTGATGTGCGCGTTGACGGCGCGCAGATAGGGCGCGGTGACCCGCGGGAGGAAGACGAGGGCTACGACCAGAGTGGCCACGAAGATCCAAAACCAGAGGTCGAACCGGCTGAAGAGCAGCCCCAGGGCCACCACCGTGCCCAGGTCCGTGACAAAGGGGAAGGCGAAGGACGCGAGGCCTACGGCCAGTTCCACCAGGGCCACGGAGATGCAGATCTTGAGGGAGATCAGCCTGGCGAGCACAGCCAGCACCAGCCAAACGGAGGCCTCCCGCCAGAGCTGATCCATACGCCGTCCCTCCCCTGAAGGGGCATGATCGAACGTAGGTGTCATCAGCCCGGGCGGGCGGTTGCAGGGGGACACCATCTCCCTGGCACTTGGGCTATCGAGAACTGCGTTTGGTGTAGCACGTTGTCAACCCGCCGGTCAAGGACGCGGCGGAACGCACCGGCACGATCACACGCCCTACTGCCGGCTGGCGTCGTCCGGGCGGGTGATGCTGGGCCGGCTCTTCATCACCGGCAGCGGCTGGCGGACCAGCACGTGCAGGAGCGCCTTGCCGTTCCAGGG
>JBBITQ010000074.1:4234-4780 GCA_037440685.1 Clostridiales bacterium | reverse complement strand
CAGCACCATGCCCAGGGCAACCCCAGGGAGCTTCCAGATGCCGGCAATGACCAGGAGCACGATGCGCATCAGCCGGACGGCGGCCGCCATCTCGGGGCTGGGGATGGCGAAGAAGCCCAGGGCCGAGAGGGTGACGTACAGGACCGCCTCCGGGGTGAAGAGGCCCACCTGCACCGCCATCTGGCCCAGGAGCACGGCGCCGATCACGCCCAGCGACGTGGCCATGGCGCTGGGGGTGTGGATGAGGGCCATGCGGATGAGCTCGATCCCCAGCTCGCCGAAGACAAACTGGAGGAAGAGCGGTACCTCGGCCGGCTTCTTGGGGCCGATGAACTCCAAGCCCTTGGGGAGGAGGTCGTGGTTGAGGGCCGCCGCCACCCAGAGGGGCGTGCCCACCCACCCCAGCACCAGCGCCGCATAGCGCACGAGGCGGAAGAAGATGCCGATGGGCACGTCTTGGTGGAACTCCTCGGCGTGCTGCACGTGGTGAAAGAAGGTGACCGGGAGGATCATGGCCACCGGCGACGTGTCCGCCATGACGACGAT
>JBBITQ010000074.1:0-4202 GCA_037440685.1 Clostridiales bacterium | reverse complement strand
TGGCGGCGATGTCCGGCCGTTCGGTGTAGCGGACCACGGGGAACGGGTTCCACCACTTCTTGCGCCCCGTGAGGAACTCCTCTAGGCTCTTCTCCGCCATCGGCAGCCCGTCCACCTGGATGTCCTTGAGGCGCTTCTTGATCCGCGCCACGAGCTTCGGGTTGGCGATGTCCTCGATGTAGAGGAGCGCCACGTCCTGGCGGGAACGGCGGCCGACGGTGAAGGCCTCGGTGCGCAGCTTGGGGTCGCGCAGGCGGCGGCGGATGAGGGCGGTGTTGAAGAGGAGGGTTTCGGTGAACCCGTCCCGGGGGCCGCGCGTCACCTTCTCCTGTTGCGGCTCCTCCGGCTGGCGCGCCGGGTAGGTGCGGGCCTCGATCAGTATGGCCTCGTCTTCGCCATCACGAAGAGGGCGATGAAGCCAGCCAGCACCTTCGTTATGACCTTGTCCAGGTCGGTCTCCCTCTCCGTCTCGATGTAGCCGATGCGCCGGGTGAGGAGCTTCTCCGCCGTCACGGGCGCCAGGTCCTCGCGGCGCGAACGCAGCAGGAAGTTGATCACCTCGGTCATGACGATGGTGTTGACGAAGCCGTCGATCGCCAGGAGGAAGGCCTTCTTCCCGGCTACGGAGAGGTCCTTGATGATGACGTCGAAGCTCACGCCGTAGCCCAGTTCCGCTTCCAAATAGGAACGGTTCTCGGCGATGCGCGCCGACACCCGCTTCTCCCGCGCTTGGGCCACCTGCCGCCCCACCCGCTCCGTCACCCCCTCTTGCCGATCAGCCCTTCGGGTTGAAGAGCACCGCCGCGAGGTAACCGAACACCACCGCCGCCGTGATGCCCATCGCCGCCGCCTCCAGGCCCCCGCCCAGCAGGCCCACCACCCCGTGGCGGGTGATGTCCAGGATGATCCCCTGCACCAGGGTGTGCCCGAACCCAGGCAGCGGCACCATCGCCCCGGCGCCGCCGAACTTGACCAGGGGCTCGTAGAGCCCGAGACCGCTCGCCACCGCCCCGAGGCTTACGAACAGGACCATCACCGACGCCGGCTGCATCCTGGCCAGGTCCACGACCAGTTGTGCGGCCAGGCACAGGAGTCCCCCGACGAGGAAGGCGGCCAGCAAGGATGAGACGACGGGAGGCATCACGGCCGCCCTCCGTCCGGGCCCTCGATGGCCACGGCGTAGGCGATGCCGGGGATGGTCTCCCCCTGCTGGTAGGTGGTCGGGCTGAAGAGCGCGCCCGTGGCCACGAGGAGCAAGCGGCGGATGTGGCCTCTGGCCAGGTCGGCCCAGAGCTGGGCGGCGAAGGTCGCGCCGGAGCAGGCGCACCCGCTGCCGCCCCCGTGCACATCCTGGTCGTCGCTGTAGATCCTCAGCCCGCAGTCGTCGAACACCGGGGTCACGTTGTAGCCCGCCTCCGCCATCAGCTCCGTGGCGATGGGCTTCCCCACCCGGCCCAAGTCTCCGGTGATGATGAGGTCGTAGTCCTCGGGGAGCCGTCCCGTATCGCGGAGGTGGGCCACGATCGTGTCCGCGGCGGCCGGGGCCATGGCCGACCCGAGGTCGAAGGGGTCCTTCAGGCCGATGTCCACCACGCGGCCGACGGTGGCGTGGGTGATCCGCGGCCCGTCTCCCCCGGCGGTCAGCACCGCGGCCGCCGCCCCGGTCACCGTCCACGTCGCCGTGGGCGGGCGCTGGGCGCCAAACTCGGTCGGATACCGGAACTGCCGCTCCGCCGTGTTGTGGTGGCTGGAGGTAGCGATGACCGCCCGCGCTGCGTATCCGCCGTCCACCAGCACCGCCCCCAGGCTCATCGCCTCCGTCCAGCAGGAACAGGCGCCGAAGACGCCGAAGAAAGGTCGGTCCACGGTCCGCGCGGCGCAACACGACGCGGTGATCTGGTTCATCAGGTCGCCGGAGAGGAAGACGTCGATGTCGCCCGGCTGCATTCGGGCCTTGGACAGCGCGATGTCGACGGCCTTCTCCAGCATCTTGACCTCCGCCTGTTCCCAGCTCTTCTGGCCCAACAGGGAGTCCGGCGTCACCTCGTCGAAGAGGTGCCCGAGGGGGCCACGGCCTTCGAATGGTCCCACGACGCTTCCGACGGCCAGGATCACCGGCCGGTTATGGAACAGGAGAGTCTGCTGGCCGATTCGCTTCTCCGCCGCGGTTAGCATGGCCATCGGTTTCCCCGCCTCACCTCACCGCGGGTGGTAAAGGAGGTAGTAGCCGAGCCCGACGAGCAGGGAGGTCACGAGGCCGAAGACCACCACCGGCCCCGCCACCACGAACATCTTGGCCCCGACGCCCATCACCCAGCCCTCGCGCTTGAACTCCATGGCCGGGGAGACGATGGAGTTGGCGAAGCCCGTGACGGGCAGGGCCGCGCCCATCCCGCCGAGGCGCCCCACCTCGTCGTAGACGCCGAGGCCGGTCAGCAACGCCCCCAGGAACACCATGGTCGCCGTCGTCGGTCCGGCGGCCAGATCAGGCCCCATGCCGAAGGACATGTAGACCTGCCGCACCCCTTCTCCGATCGCCGAGATGGCGCCTCCCACGAGGAAAGCCAGCACGGCATTGCGGAGCCAGGGGCGCGGAGGCAGGTACTTCTTCTGGATGTTCTTGAATGCCTGCTGCTCCTTCTGGGTCGCCTTTACCATGGCAGGGCTAGACGGCCGGATCCCGGTTGGCCGTCCGGTTGGGATCGACGGCGAATGCCACCTTCACGTTGGCCTTGTATTCCACGATCTTGCCGTTCTCCACGTTGGCCGTCATGTTGTAGACCTCGACGCCGGTGATGTTCCGCACCGTCTTGGCCGCCTCGGCGACGGCGTTCTGCACCGCGTCGGTCCAGTCCTTGGTCGACTCACCCACCAGTTCCAGCACTTTGACCACGGTAGGCACCGTATTCCCTCCTTCATCCGCATAGCGCGAACTCTATCCCCGCGCTCACTTCCAGACCGCCGTGACGCCGACCGGCGCCTGGCGCACCAGCCGGGCCTGGTCAGGCGGCCGGTGCCCGAGCCAGCGGGTGAGCCCCACCCCGAGCGCCGCCGCCACGGCCAGCGCGAGCACGAGCGCCGCGACGCCAATCCATCGCCTGACCATATCCGGGCCACTCCCCTCGTGCGCCCAGCAGCACGTCTTATTATCTTCCGCCCCTTGGGGAAAAATGCGGGTCCAGACGGCCGATGCCGCGGTTGCTCAAGAGTCGAGCAGCATCTCGCGCAGAGCCGCCAGCGCCCGCCGCTCCAACCGCGAGACCTGCACCTGCGACAGGCCCAGGGCGCGCGCCACCTCCGCCTGGGTTTGATCCCCGAAATAGCGCCACTCGAGGATGAGGCGTTCCCGCCTCGGCAGGCGCGCCATCACGGCCCGCAGCGCCGCCGCCTCTTCCCAGTCGTCGGGGGCCGGCCACGGCTCGCCGCCCACGCGCTCTTCTAAGGCGGGGTCGTCGCCGTCGCCGCCCTGGTAAGCGGGACCCTGCAGGGAAAGCGGCTCCCGCGTGGCCTCCAGCAGCGCCGCCAACTCGGCGGCATCCATGTCGACCGCCGCAGCCACCTCAGCCGCGCTCGGCGCCCGGCCCAGGCTCATCTCCAGTTCCCGCGCGGCCTTCTGCGCCAGGCGCGCCCGGCGCCTGGCCTCACGCCCCACCTTCACCGGGCCGTCGTCGCGGAGGAACCGCCTGATCTCGCCCAGGATGAGCGGCACGGCGTAGGTGGAGAAGCTGACGTTCTGCCGCGGGTCGAACCTCTCCACCGCCTTGAGGAGACCAATGCAACCAACCTGGAAGAGGTCCTGGTGATCGAGGACGCCTTGTGGGAACCGGCGCACCACGTGCCAGACCAGGCGCAGGTTCGCCGCCACGATCTCCCCCCGCGCCTCCGCGTCACCGGCCCGGGCTCGCTCCAGCAGCGAAGCGAGGTCAACGCCTGAGTGGGCCTCCCGCGCCTCCACGGCCGGCCCCCCTATTCCCCCGCGTTCTCCGCCGCGGGGGGCCGGGGGCGCTTCCACATGCGCACCGTGGTTCCCTTGCCGACCTCGGAAGTCACCTCTATCCCGTCCATGAAGGACTCCATGAAGACGAAGCCCAGGCCCATGCGGTCCGGCGCGCTCGACCAGGAGGGCTGGCGCGCCTGCGCCACGTCGGGGATGCCCCTGCCCCAGTCCTCGACAACGACCTCCAGGGTGTCCTCGTAGAGTC
>JBBITQ010000073.1:0-6290 GCA_037440685.1 Clostridiales bacterium | reverse complement strand
TGGGCTCTGGCCGCCATCGGGACCGCGGTGATCCTCCTCTTGGTCCGCGCCATCATCGGCCTGCGCGTCAGCCCCGAAGAGGAGGTCGCCGGGCTGGATGTCAGCCTCCACGGGGAGAGCGCGTACAACCTGCTGCCAGCGGCAGGCATGGTCGCCGACGGCATCGGACCGCGTGAGCGCTCAGCCGTGGCCAGACCGGATGCCGCTCCCGCCCCGGAGGTGCGAGGCTCATGAAGAAGCTGGAGATCATCGTGCGGCCGGAGAGGTTCGGAGACGTGGTCACCGCTTTGCAACAGGCTGGTGTCACCGGCATGACGGTGACCGACGTGCGCGGCCAGGGGTGCCAGCGTGGCACCACCCACTTCTACCGCGGGACGGAGTTCCGGGTGGACTTCGCCTTCAAGGTCAAGATCGAGACCGTGATCCCCGACACCATCCTGGAAGAGGTGATCGCCGCGGCCGTGGGAGCCGCGCGCACCGGCAAGGTGGGGGATGGGAAGATCTTCGTCTACGACGTGGCGGACGCGTTGCGGGTGCGGACGGGCGAGCGGGGTGAGCCGGCCCTCACCGGCTGCCCACCCGAATGACATCCCCTTGCGATCCACCGCGGCGGCGAGGGAGGGCGGCGGTAGCCGCCCTCCCTCGATTTGGATGCGCTTCCATCAACATTGCCCATACTGATGACATAACTTTGCCTCTAGACCTTTATGAAACAAACCCAGTTAACGTTAATTAGAGTAGGGCATATCTTGTCAGCAACGCTGGATCTGGAAAGCGTCACGGCATCGTTGCAGCAGTAGGACCGGCACGGCTCCCCAAGGAGGGTCGGCGTTGCGGGCGGCAAGCATCAGCACTGATGTGACGAGAGGCCCAAGAGGCCAGCTCTCATACTTCCTCAAAGGAATAAAAGAGGAAGCAGCGATCATCCGCTCCCTTTGCGCCTCGCTCACCGCATACAACGCCGACACCATGCGCCACTGCCGCGCGGTGGCCCGTTTGGCGGGCCGCATCGCCAGGCAACTTGGCCTGCCGCCAGAGGTCACGAGGGACATCCAACTGGCGGCCCTCCTCCATGACTTGGGGAAAGTCGGCATCCCGCAGGAGATCATCGAGAAGCCGGGCTCCCTCACGCTGTCAGAGCGGATACAGGTCGAGAAGCACACTGGCATCGGCGCGGAGATGCTCAGCGCCAGCCGGTTGCCGGACCGCCTCATACCCGTCGTATACCACCACCACGAGCGTTGGGATGGCAAGGGCTACCCGGAACGCCTCAAAGGGCAGCAGATCCCCCTGGGGGCGCGCATCGTGGCGGTGGCGGACACCTACGACGCCATGACCGCCCGACGCCTGTACACCAAGCAGAAGACCGAGCAGGAGGCCATCGCGGAGATCAGGCGGCAGGCGGGGAGCCAGTTCGACCCTCGCGTGGTCCACGCCTTCTTGACCGTCATGACCGGCCCGACCAGGGCACGTGCCGCCGTCCGCCCGCATCCTCGCCAGCCCTGGCGCCGTACCGCCCCCCGCAGGAGCCGGTTCTCGGCCCTGGCGGCCCTGCCGGCGCTGGCCGCGGCTGCCGCCGTCGTCCTCGCCGTCATGGTTCCCGGAAAGGAACCGAGGAAGCAGTCGCACCCGGCCGTAGTCCCGGCCGCACCGGCGGTGGCCATGATCGCCCTCGACATCAACCCCAGCATCGAATTGGACGTGGACCGCCATGCCCGCGTCACGGAGGCCAGGGGGATCAACGCCGACGGCCGGTCGCTGCTGAAAGACCTGCGACTCACCGGCACGGATCTCCGCGCGGCGACCGCGCTGGTGGCCCAACGGGCCATCCTCACCGGCAAGCTCCCTCAGGGCGGCGTCGTCCTGGCTACCGTCGTGCCCTTGACACCTGAAGCCCGCGGCTTGCCCATCTCCACCCTTGCCGCGGAGGGCGCGCGCCGCGGCATAGAGCAGGGCCGCAGAACAGCGGCAGTCCTTGTCGCCGAGGCGGAGACGACCGCCCTAGCCGCGGCTCACCGCGCCGGTCTCCCCCTGGGCAAGTACCTCCTGGCGCACCACGCGGCCGCAACTGGCCAGCCGGTGGATCTCGCCACCCTGCGCGCTGAGACCGTCGCCCAAACGCTGCGCCACGTCCGGGCATCGCGGGAACTCTTCCTCATGGCTTCCTGGTCGACGCGTCCCCAGCGCCCAGCAAGTCGTCCAGGCCATCCGCCTCGGCAGCGCTCGCCAGCGCTGCGCCTGCCCGGGCCACCGCCGTCGTCCCGGCGCCGGCCGCGAGCGCTCAGGCCACAGCTACTAAGGTTGCCCAGCCAGCGACGCCGGCAGACGCCCAAGCTCCCGCATCCCCTGTGTCCCAAGGCGCCCTCGGAGACGCAGGCCCGCTGCCGAGCGCCATCATCGCCAGCGGCAGCCCCTCCACCAGCTCCGGCACCACCACCGCCCTCGCCGACGTCGCCAGCGGCAACATTAGCAGTGCCGGCCCAGCCGAAACCGGCGACAGCGGCGCCGGCGCTACGACCGCCGACGGCGGAACCACCTCCGGCGGCCTCCTGGCGCCGGTGACCGATATCACCAATACGGTGGAACCGGCGACCACGGTTTTGGAGCCCGTGACAGGCCTGGTCGGAGGTCTACTCCAACCGAAAGGACCAGACGCCTCGGCTGGCAGCGGGGGAACCGGTTCTGGGGGCGCTTTGGGCGGCCTCCTGCCCGCACTCGGAATCCCGCGCTGACGTTCGGCCTCTGGTGCCCCGCACTCAGTCGTTGCGAAGCGACTGGGTGACAGGCGTGAGCCTGCCCGTCCTACCAACCCGCCGCTGGGGATGCTGCCGCGGCCGCCTCGCCGAGACGGCCGGGCTCCCGACGCGCAGCGAGACGCGATACTCCCGCAGCCAAGCGTCCACCTGTATCAAATACGCCAGGAGCTGCGGCCCCCGCATGAGCTGCCCGAACCAGGGGCTATCCATCTCCGCCCCGCCTGGCCGCGCCAGAACCCGCACGGCCTCCTCGTCGATCAGCGGCAGGAGGGGCGAACTGCGGTCCGAGAGGATCTCCAGCACGCGCTGGCGCACGGCCGCCAGGTAGGACGGGTCATGGGTCTTGGGGTAAGGGCTCTTCCGCCGCGCCAGGACCTCCGGAGGCAAGAGGCCCGCCAGCGCCCGCCGCAGGATCCCCTTGGGCCGGCCGTCGCAGTTCTTGAGCGCCCACGGTATGTTCCAGGCGTACTCCACTAAGCGGTGGTCGCAGAAGGGCACCCGGATCTCCAGACCCACCGCCATGCTCATGCGGTCTTTGCGGTCCAGGAGGGTGGGCATCCACCGGGTCATCAGGTACGAGAGCTCGCGCATCCTGGCGGCGGCGGGGTCCTCCCCCGGCAAGCGAGGCACTTCGGCCAGCGCTTCCCCGTAGCGCTCTGCCACATACTCCATGGGTCGCACCATAGCGATCGCCTCGGGCGAAAGGATGCGCAGGCGTTCCGCCATGCGCCGCGACCAAGGGAAGGTCTGCGCCTCCACCGCGTCTTGCCGGTAAAGCCAGGGGTATCCGCCGAAAACCTCGTCTGCGCACTCCCCCGAGAGGCCCACGGTGGCCTCCTTCTTGATCTCCCGGGAGAGCAGGTAGAGCGAGGCGTCGATGTCGGCCATCCCCGGCAGGTCCCGGGCGCGCATGGCGGCGTACAGCGCCTCGACCAGGCTCGGCGTGTCGATGACGACGGTGCGGTGCTCGGTGCCGAGGAGCGCGGAAACCCGCCGCGCCCACGGGTCATCGGGGTCGGGCTCGAAGGCGTTGGGCTGGAAGAAGCGATCGTTGCCCGCGTAGTCCACGGAATAGGTGCGCAGCCGTCCCCGGCCCTGGCGCGCTAGGGCGGGCGCGGCACAAGCGGCGATGGCGCTCGAGTCGAGGCCGCCTGACAACAGCGCACACACGGGGACATCCGAGACGAGCTGCCGCTCCACCGCGTCGCGGAGCAGGTCGCGGATACGGTCGGCCGTCGTGGCGGCGTCATCCTCGTGGGGGTGGCTCTCCAGAGCCCAGTAACGGCTGGTGCGGGTCCCCTGATGGTCGCAGACGAGGCAATGGCCAGGCTTGAGCTCCCTTACCCCGCGGAACACGCCGTGCCCCGGCGTGCGGGCGGGGCCGAGCGCCAACACCTCGGCCAGACCCTCGGCGTCCACCACCGGTTCGACCTCGGGATGCGCCAGGAGGGCCTTGAGCTCCGAGGCGAAGAGGAACGACCCGCCAGCCAGGGTGTAGAAGAGGGGTTTCACGCCCAGCCGGTCGCGGGCCAGGAACAGGGTCTGGCCATGGTCATCCCACACGGCGAAGGCAAAGATGCCGTTCAATCGCGACAGGCAGTCCGGACCCCATTCCATGTAGGCCAGGAGCAGGGCCTCGGTGTCCGAGTAGGACTGGAAAACGTGGCCGCGCGCCTCGAGCTCGCGCCGCAACTCAACAGTGTTGTAGAGCTCGCCGTTGTAGGAGATGACACAGGTCCGATCCCCCACGCGCCTGACCATGGGCTGGCCCCCGCCCCGGGGGTCGACCACGACGAGCCGGCGGTGGACCAAACCGGCCCGCGGCGAGAGCCAGATCCCCGCCTCATCGGGCCCCCGGTGGGAAAGCGCACCGGCCATCGCTTCCAGAACCGCGCGCTGCCCGGTGAGGTCCCGCTCCCAGGAGACCCAGCCCGCAATGCCGCACATTCGACCTCATCCTTTCCCGCCGGCCGTCCCCTCGGGGACAACCGGCGTTACCATGGCGACTCAACACTACACGGGTACGTTCGCGGGCAGGGCTTGGTGCCTGTCAGAACCGCGCACGGCGCTCAGGTCTCCGTCCAGAGGCGCACCAGGTTCCGCGCCAGGCGCACGCCGGTCGCCGCCAGGGCGTCCCTCCATCCCGCCGGCGCTCGATCTCGGCGTAGACCGCCCGCCGGTCCCGCCCGAACTTGGCGGCGATCTGGATGTCCGAAACGGGGATGGCGACGTGGACCAGCGTCGCCCCGCAGGAGATACTGGCGATTTATGTGTACATAACGGCCCATCTGGAAGCTTTCCTGACGGTGTTTTGACAGGCCAGAGGGCCGCTGTGAGTCCGGGTTCAGCACCGTCAGGCGGAAGGGAAACGCGTCCGACGCGGCGATACGAGATTGGCGGCCAAGAGGAGGTCGGTGTCGCCCAGCAGGGCGACGGCCTCCCCGTGGGCCATGACGCGGTGATCCTCGCCCAGGACGATGGCGCGCCGCGTCAGCGACCGGGCCAGCTCGAGGTCGTGGGTGGCGACGACGATGGTCTTGCCGGCCTGGTGCAACGCGGCGAGCAGGTCCTCCAGGCCGTCCCGGGAACGCGGGTCCAGCCCCGCGGTCGGCTCGTCGAGCAGCAGCACCTCGGGATTGCAGGTCAAGACCGCCCCGAGGGCCACCCTCTTCTTCTCACCCCCGCTCAGCCGGTACGGCACCCGTTCCCTCAAGTGCTCCAGCTTCAGGAGGGCGAGGACGTCCGCCACCCGCCGCGCGACCTCGGCCTCATTCAGGCCCACCTGCAGGGGCCCGAAGGCCAGTTCCTCCGCCACGGTGGCGTTGAAGAGCTGGCAATCCGCATCCTGGAAGACGATCCCCACCCGGGCCCGGAATTCCTGACCCATCCGGGCGTCGTCCAGCACCTCCGGGCACAGGGTGGTCCCGAAGGCCGCCACTCGGCCCGAGTCGGGCAGGAGGAGACCCGCCATGATGCGCAGGAGGGTGGACTTGCCGGAGCCGTTGGCCCCCAGGAGGGCCACGCTCTCGCCGGGCCATACCTCGAGCGAGACCCCGGCAAGGGCTAGGAAACGGCCGTAGTAGCGATACCACACGCCCTCCATCCGAAAGACCGGCTCTGCCAAGACGCCTCCCCCTTCCCCCGTACCCGCCCCCCTCCCGCCCCGCCCCGCGACGGTGGCGGAGGCTCCCTCAGGAGCGGGGCACCGCTCCCCTCGGCAGGCGGGCGTAGTCGCGGAATCCCCGCGCCCGCATGGCGTCATAGACGCCCTCGGCCACATCCTGAGCGCGCCACAGCAGGATCCCGGCGGCAGCCACGGCGAAGCCGCGGTTCCGCCGCATCACCTCCCGCCCTCCGCCCCTGACGGCGCCGGGCCGGGCGCGGCGGGCCAGGAACATCTGATCGAGGAGTTGCACCAGGACGATCAGGTAGCGGTGCGCCATGGCCAAGATAGCGACGAAGAGGGGAGGGACTCCCAGCAGGCGCAGACCACGCCATACCTCGAACTTGCCCCGGTTCAGTGGACACCTCAAG
>JBBITQ010000072.1:536-6325 GCA_037440685.1 Clostridiales bacterium | reverse complement strand
CTGCGCGAACTGGCCTTTCTGAACAGGGGCCTGGAGATCACCATGCTTGATGAGCGCACGGGGGAGGAGAGCTATTTCCTCTACGAGGGGGGCGTGACCTCCTTCGTCGCGTACATGAACCGCAACAAGGACGTGCTTCATCCCCGGCCCATCGCGTTCCGCGCCGAGCGCGACGACTGCGAGGTCGAGGTAGCCATGCAGTACACGACCGGGTACGCCGAGAGTATCTACTCCTTCGCCAACAACATCCACACGCAGGAGGGCGGTACCCACGAGACCGGTTTCAAGGCCGCGCTCACTCGGGTCGTGAACGACTACGCCCGCAAGGCGGGCCTGATCAAGAACGGGCAGGACGCCCTGGGCGGCGAAGACATCCGCGAGGGGCTGACGGCGATCATCTCTGTCAAGCTCGTGGAACCGCAATTCGAGGGTCAGACCAAGACCAAGCTCGGCAACAGCGAGGTCCGCGGCATCGTGGAGGCGGTGACGGCCGACGGCTGGACGGTCAAGGACGTGCTCTGGCACATCGCCGGCGGTGGCCCGTCTCATCGTGGACAAGGCCCTCACGGCGGCGCGGGCGCGCGAGGCGGCGCGCAAGGCCCGGGAGCTCACCAGGCGCAAGGGCGCCCTGGAGGTCACCTCCCTCCCCGGCAAGCTGACCGACTGCACCGTGCGCGAGCCGGAGGAGGCGGAGCTGTTCATCGTCGAGGGCGATTCCGCTGGAGGGTCAGCCAAGCAGGGGCGCGACCGGCGCACCCAGGCCATCCTGCCGCTCCGGGGCAAGGTGCTCAACGTGGAGAAGGCCCGCCTGGATAAGGTCCTGGGCCACGAGGAGATCCGGGCGATCATCACCGCCCTCGGTACCGGCATCGGCGAGGACTTCGACCTCTCCAAGGCGCGTTATCACAAGGTCGTGCTCATGACGGACGCCGACGTGGACGGAAGCCACATCCGGACGCTCCTCCTCACCTTCTTCTTCCGCCACATGCCGCAACTGATCAGGGCCGGCTACGTCTACGTGGCCCAGCCGCCCCTCTACCGCATCGAGGTCAAGAAGGGGAAGGGCAAGGGCGAGATCCGGTACGCCTATTCCGACGAGGAGCGCGACCGCATCCTGCGCGACCTGGGGGCGCTGGGCCCGGGCGGCGAAGTAGCCGCGGACATGGTCGAGATCCAGCGCTACAAGGGCTTGGGCGAGATGGACGCCTCCCAGCTCTGGGAGACCACCATGGACCCCGAGCGGCGCACGCTCCTGCAAGTCACCATCGAGGATGCCATCGAGGCGGACCGCCTCTTCAGCATCCTCATGGGGGAGCAGGTGGAGCCCAGGCGTGACTTCATCCAAGCGCACGCCCGCGAGGTGCGCAACCTCGACACCATCGGCTAGCAACCTGCGAGAAAGCGAGGGCGGGTAGATGACCATCCCCGAGCGGAGGATCCTCCAGCGCGACATCGCCGAGGAGATGAAGCAGTCCTACCTCGACTACGCCATGAGCGTCATCGTGAGCCGGGCCCTGCCGGACGTGCGGGATGGTCTCAAGCCGGTGCAGCGCCGCATCCTCTATGCCATGGGCGAGGTGGGGAACACCCCTGACCGCCCGTACCGCAAGTCGGCCAAGACCGTCGGCGAGGTGCTAGGGAACTACCACCCCCACGGCGACGCCGCCGTCTACGATGCGCTGGTGCGCATGGCCCAGGATTTCTCCCTCCGGTATCCGCTCGTCGACGGGCACGGAAACATGGGGAGCGTCGACGGGGATCCGCCTGCCGCCATGCGTTACTGCGTGACTGGCGACACTCTTGTGGTGACCGACAGGGGTCTGATGCGCATAGACGAGCTGTCGCCGCAAGGTGGGGAAGACGTCGCGGTGTGGGTCCTCTCAATGGACGGCGCTGTGAACAACGCCAGCAAGTGGTTCGACTGCGGTGCCTTCCCGACCCGCCGGGTGATCACGCGGCGCGGCTACGAGGTGACGGGGACGACGAACCACCCGCTCCTCGTCTGCGTCCCGGGCGAAGATGGGCGGCTGGCGTTTGCGTGGAAGACCATCGAAGAGATAGTCCCTGGCGACTGGGTCGTCCTCGACCGCAGCGAGGTGCTCTGGCCAGCGGAGCCGGCGGACCTCCGGCCCAACCACCCCGACCTGCCGCCGGATGCGCGCGCCGAGAGGCACGTCCTGCCGGAACGCCTGACGAAGGACCTGGCGTTTCTCCTCGGCGCGCTGGTGGCGGCGGGCACCTTCCGCGCAGACGTGGTCGA
This sequence comes from Clostridiales bacterium, assembly GCA_037440685.1. Classification (GTDB taxonomy): domain Bacteria; phylum Bacillota; class Sulfobacillia; order DYIH01; family JBBITQ01; genus JBBITQ01. The sequence continues at coordinate 4,065 of JBBITQ010000072.1, read as the reverse complement.
ATTCCCGAATGCCCCAGGCGAGTTCGCCGATGCCATCGTGGAGGCATGGGGGCGCGTTTTCCCCACGTGCCGGCTGCACACGCAGATGCGGGCCGTGAGCCGGCAGGTGATCGCGTTCCTGAAGAACCTCGGCCTTTCCGGGAAGTCGGGCGCGCGGCAGATCCCTCCCGCCGTGCTGCGCTCGCCCCAAGCCGTCGCCGCCGCCTTCTTGCGCGGCCTCTATGAGGGTGACGGCGCGGTCGAGCGGTCGGGGCGCGGCCTGCTCCAAGTCGGGCTGGCCGGCAGGGATCGCACCTTCCTCCGCCAGGTGCAGACGCTCCTCCTGCGTTTCGGCGTCGCCTCCGCGCTGTACCGCGGCTCGCGCGGCGCTTACCGGCTCGCCATCACAGGCCGGACCAGCCTGGAGCGCTTTGCCCGTCACGTCGGCTTCGTCTCGTCCGCCAAACGCCGGGGCCTCCTGGCCGCGCTCGCCATGGATGCGGACCGGGCCCTCTCGGGCGCCGACTCGCTTCCGTCTCTGGCGTTCATCCGGCAGAGCGTCGCGCGGGGCCAGCGCGAGTGGCTGGCCAGGCGCGGTTGCGACCGGCCGGGACGGCTCGCGGCGACGCTCCCCCGGTTGGCCCAGGTCCTGCCGGCCAGCGACGTGGCTCACACCGCGCACGCCGCCCGGACCGACTATCTGTTCGACCAGGTGGTCAGCGTCGAAGACGCCGGTGAACAACGGGTCTACTCCATCCGGGTGGACAGCGAGTGCCATTCGTTTGTCGCCAACGGTTTCGTCAACCACAACACCGAGGCCCGCCTCTCGCGCCTGGCCATGGAGCTGCTGCGCGACCTGGACAAGGACACCGTCGACTTCCAGCCCAACTTCGACGGCACGGCGCGCGAACCCGTGGTGCTGCCCGCGCGCTTCCCCAACCTGCTGGTGAACGGCTCCGCGGGGATCGCCGTGGGCATGGCCACCAACATCCCGCCCCACAACCTCGGGGAGGTGATCGACGGAGTCATCGCCGCCATAGACAACGCGGAGATCACCAACCGCGACCTCATGAAGTACATAAAGGGCCCCGACTTCCCCACGGGGGGTTTGATCATCGGCCGCGAGGGGATCATCAAGGCCTACGAGACGGGGCGCGGGATCATCACCATCCGGGCGCGGGCCTTCATCGAGGAGGGCAAGGGCGGCCGGCAACGCATCGTGATCACCGAGATCCCCTACGAGGTGAACAAGGCGAAGCTGATCGAGCGCATCGCCGAACTCGCCCGGGACAAGAAGGTGGAGGGGATCAGCGACCTGCGCGACGAGACCGACCGCACCGGCATGCGCATCGTGGTCGAGCTGTCCCGGGGCGCCAACGCCAACGTGGTCCTAAACCGCCTTTACAAGAACACCCAGATGCAGGTGAGCTTCGGAATCATCATGCTCGCCCTGGTGGACGGGCAGCCGCGGGTGCTCACCCTCCGCCAGGTGATCCACCAGTACATCGACCACCAGAAGGAGGTCGTCACCCGGCGCTCGCGCTACGAACTGGCCCGGGCCGAGGAGCGGGCCCACATCCTGGAGGGGCTGCGCATTGCGCTGGACCACATCGACGCCGTGATCGCCCTCATCCGGGCCTCGCGCACGCCCGAGGAGGCGCGGGAGGGGCTGATGAGCCGCTTCGGCCTCTCGGAGAAGCAGGCGCAGGCCATCCTGGACATGCGGCTGCAGCGGCTGACGGGCCTGGAGCGCGAGAAGATCGAGGAGGAGTACGCGGAGCTCCAGAAGCGGATCGCGGAACTGCGGGCCATCCTGGGCTCCGAAGCACTCCTCCTGGGCGTGATCAAGAAGGAATTGGAGGAGATCCGCGGGAAGTTCGCCGACGCCCGGCGTACCCAGATCACGGCGGGAGAGGCTGACTTCGGCGTGGAGGATCTGATCGCCGACACCGACGTGGTGGTGACCCTGACTCACGAGGGCTACGTGAAGCGGCTCCCCCTCGACACGTACCGGAGCCAGGGGCGCGGCGGCCGCGGGGTGCAGGCCATGGCCACGCGGCAGGAGGACTTCGTCCGCGAGATCTTCGTCACCACCGCCCACCAGTGGATGTGCTTCTTCACCAAGCGGGGGCGCATGTACCGCGTCAAGGTCCACGAGATCCCCGAGGCGAGCCGTACCGCCCGGGGGACGGCCGTCGTGAACCTGATTCCCCTCGAGGAGGGGGAGAAGGTCACGACCGTGATCCCTGTGCGGGACTTCGACGCCGGGGGCGAGAACGGTCCCTACCTGTTCATGGCCACCCGCCGCGGGATCGTGAAGAAGACGCCGCTCTCCGAGTTCGCCACCTACCGCCGGGGCGGCCTGATCGCCATCTCGCTGGAGGAGGGCGACGAGCTCATCGGCGTGAAGCTCACCGAGGGGCAGGACCACATCCTCCTGGCCACGCGGGACGGCATGTCCATCCGCTTCCCCGAGGAGGACGTGCGCCCCATGGGCAGGGAGGCGCGCGGCGTGATCGGGATCGCGCTGGAGCCGGGGGATGCGGTCGTGGGTATGGCGGGCCTCGGCAGCGGGGCGGGCGACAGCGATCTCCTCGTCGTCACCGAGAAGGGGTTCGGCAAGCGAACGCCGCTTGAGGAGTACCGGGTGCAGAGCCGAGGGGGCAAGGGGATAAAGACGATCAGGATAACGGCCAAGAACGGCCCGGTGGCGGCCATCAAGACGGTGAAGGCCGAGGACGAGGTGCTGCTGATCAGCGCCCAGGGCATCGCCATCCGCCAGCCGGTGCAGGGCATCTCGGTACAGGGGCGCGACGCCCAGGGGGTCACGCTCATGCGCCTGGAGCCGGGCGATTCCCTCGTGGCGCTGGCCCGGGTGGAGGGCGGCGACGAAGGGTAGCGCGCGTCACCCTTAGTCAGCCCGCAGGCTCCCGGTTGCGGGATGAGGGGAAATCCTATATGTTGATGCCGGAGACCGCGCAGGGCGGATCAAGAGCACCCGGAGGTGCCTCACCGATGCAGGCGGAGCACGGTACGTTCCGCGTCAAGAAAGGGCTGGCGGAGATGCTGAAGGGCGGGGTGATCATGGACGTCACCACGCCGGAGCAGGCCCGGATCGCCGAGGAGGCGGGAGCGGTGGCCGTCATGGCCCTGGAGCGCGTCCCCGCCGACATCCGGGCGGCGGGCGGCGTGGCGCGCATGGCGGACCCCACCGTCATCCAGCGCATCATGGACGCGGTGACGATTCCGGTCATGGCCAAGTGCCGGATCGGCCACTTCGCGGAGGCGCAGATCCTCGAGGCCCTGGGGGTCGACTACATCGACGAGAGCGAGGTCCTAACGCCCGCCGACGAGGTCTACCACATCAACAAGCACGCGTTCAAGGTGCCGTTCGTCTGCGGGGCGCGCGACCTGGGCGAGGCGCTGCGCCGCATCGCAGAAGGCGCGGCCATGATCCGGACCAAGGGCGAGCCGGGCACCGGGAACGTCGTGGAGGCGGTGCGCCACATCCGCCGCGTGAACGAGCAGATCCGGCGGGTGGTGAGCCTGT
>JBBITQ010000072.1:0-514 GCA_037440685.1 Clostridiales bacterium | reverse complement strand
AACTGGTAGCCGAGGCCAAGAACCTGGGTGCCCCCGTGGAGCTGGTGCGCGAGGTGAAGCGTCTCGGCCGGCTGCCGGTGGTGAACTTCGCGGCGGGCGGGATCGCGACGCCGGCTGACGCCGCCCTCATGATGCAGCTCGGCTGCGACGGCATCTTCGTCGGTTCGGGCATCTTCAAGTCGGCCGACCCCATGCGCCGTGCCCGGGCCATCGTGGCCGCCACCACCCACTACAATGACCCACAGGTGCTGGCCGAGGTCTCCCGCGACCTGGGCGAGGCCATGCCCGGCATCGAGATCGCTGCCATCGCGCCGGAGCACCGCATGCAGGAACGCGGCTGGTAGCCGCGAGGTTCGGCGATGCGCATCGGTGTCCTGGCTCTGCAGGGCGACTTCCGCGAACATCTCCAAATGGTCCGGGCGTGCGGCGCCGAGGCGGTGGAGGTGCGCCGGGCGGAGCTCCTGGACGGGCTGGACGGGCTGATCATCCCGGGCGGGGAGAGCACGGCCATCGG
>JBBITQ010000071.1:0-6346 GCA_037440685.1 Clostridiales bacterium | reverse complement strand
GCGCCAGTTCGCGCGGATAATCATAAGCCAGTGCCGCCACGAGCGCGGCGTCCTCCAGGGCCTTCCCCGCGTCCGGGCCGCCCGCGGACAGCGCCCGTTGCACGCGGGCGAGGAACCCGTTCCCCGGGGCCTGCGGGCGGCGCCGCAAGCCGTCCACCAGGCGTTCGAGGTCGCGCTCGTCGGCCAGGAGCCCCAGGAGCTCCGCGGCGACTTCGGGCAGGTGGTGGGCCTCGTCGCACACCAGGTAGCGGTAGGCGGGCAGGACGCCGTTCCCGGAGGCGGCGTCGCTGAGGAGCAGGGCGTGGTTCACTACCACCAGGCCGGCCTCCTCCGCCTCTGCGCGGGCCCTGAGGAAATAGCAGCGGCCGGCGAGGCGGCACCGCGCGCCCGGGCAGGCGTCGTCAGCGGCCACGGCCTGCCACGCCGATTCCTCCTCCTGGCGCAGGTTGAGCTCCGCCCGGTCGCCGCTGGCCGTGCGATCGAGCCAGGTGGCGATGCGAGCGTACAGGCGCCGCTCCGGCCCGGCGGGTATGCGCGGCTGGCTGAGCAGCTCCTCCCACTTGAGCAGGCAGAGGTAGTGGGACCTGCCCTTCAGGAGGCAGGCGCGGAAGGACACAGGGAGCGCCTCCTGCAGAAGGGGTATGTCCCTGCGCAGGAGCTGTTCCTGCAGGTGAATGGTGTGGGTCGACAGCACCACCCTCTCCCCCGTCGCCGCCGCCCAGGCCGCGGCCGGAGCCAGGTAAGCCAGCGACTTGCCGGTGCCTGTGCCGGCCTCGGCGAGGAGGAAGGAGCCGCGCTGGAAGGCGCTGGCGACCGCTTCCGCCATACGCAGTTGGCCCTCGCGGCGCTCGTAGCGGCTGAAGCGGCTGGCCACAGGACCGTCCGGCCCGAGCCAGGCGGCCACCTGGCCGGGGTCGAAGGGCGCGGCGGCGGGTTGCGGCGCCTGCCCGGAACGCGCAGGCCGGACCTCGGGTGCCCGCGCGTCCTCCCCTGCTGGAGCCGACCAGGCACGCCGGGATATCGCCCAGGCGAGGATGGCACCGAGGCCCCCCGGCTCGTCGGCCGCGAAGCGCGCCGCCGCCTGCAGCGCATGGAGGCCGAAGGTCTGGAGCTCGTCGAGGAGCCGCGCGAACAGGAGCCCTGTGGCCTCGGCATCGGCCAGGGCGTTGTGGGGATGGGCGAGGGCGATCCTCAGGTGCTTGACGAGGTAGTCCAGGCGGTGGCTGGCCAGGCCGGGCAGTGCCAGGCGTGCCAGGGCAAGGGAGTCGTAGACCGGACCGGCCGGGGCGGGGGTGCCCGCGCGCCGGCAGGCGGCGGCGAGGAAGGCGGAGTCGAACGGGGCGTTGTGCGCCACCAGGGGGCTGTCGCCCAGGAAATCTAGGAACTCGGGGAGGACCTCTTCCGCGGATGGCTTATCCAGGAGCATGGCCGGGGTGATCCCCGTCAGCCGCTGGATCTCACGCGGGAGCGGCACCCCCGGATTGATCAGGCGGTGCCAGCGCGCCGTGACGGCGCCCTCCTCGACCCGGACCGCCCCGATCTGGATGATGCGGTCCCGCTGGGCGTCGACGCCGGTGGTCTCGAAATCGAAGGCCACGTAGGTCCTAAGCACCCGTCTGCCCCCCGGAAGCCAGCGTACGCGCGAACGGTCCGCCCCGGGCCAGGAGGCGCAACAGGCGCGGCCGGGCGCCCGGGTTGCCGGGGGTGTGCCAGCAGCCGCGGAGGTGGCAGGTGTCGTTGAAGGCCACGAGCCGCCAGGCCCCCGCGCGGTGGAGGACCACAGTGAGCGCCGCGTTGTCGACGAGCAAGCGGTTGCGCAGCGCCGGGTCCAGCCCGAACAGGTGGCAGAGGAGCCCCTTCACGGTGCCGCCGTGGGCCACCAGGATCAGGCGGCGCCCCGAAGAGGCGAGGATCTCCTCCAGCGCGCGCGCCGCACGCGCCTGCATGTCCAGGAAACTCTCCCCGCCTGGGGGCCGTGTTGCGGCGGGATCACGCCGGTAGGCCTCCACCGACTCGGGGTAGCGCTCCACCACCTCCGGGAAGGTGAGGCCCTCCCAGGCCCCGAAGTGGATCTCCCGCAGCCCGGCATGGGCGCGGGCTGCCAGGCCCAGGGCCGCCCCGACGATCTCCGCCGTCTCCCGCGCCCGCGCCAGGTCGCTGGTCCAGAGGCCGTCGAAGGGCGCCCGGGCGGCGATGGCGCGCAACCGCCGCGCGAGGAGGCGCGCCTGGCGCCGCCCCTCGTCGCTGAGGGGGATGTCCTTCTGCCCCTGGTAGCGCTGCTCCTGGTTCCAAAGCGTCTCGGCGTGCCTGATCAGGTACAGCGTGGACGACACGTTCACCACCTGCCATCTGACCGCGTTACGGGGCGGCCGCACAGGTAAAGTATATCAGCAGGGACCGATCAAATCCTCGCCGCCGAGCCGCTCCCGCACGTCTGCCGGCACCTCCATGAACTTCCCTTCCGCCTCCGCCAGCACCTCGCCGGTGGCGGCGGCGACGAGGCGCGCCTCCAGTTCCGCGACGCGGCGCCGCCGCGCCAGCAGCCTGCCCTCCACGCGCAGGGGCACGCCGGTCGGGACGGGTTTGCGGTAGCGCACGGAGAGCTGGGCTGTCATCGTGAAGAGCCCGTGGAAGTACGCCGCGTACCACATGGCGTCATCGAGGAGGCCGGCGACCAGGCCCCCGTGCAGCACGCCGGCGAAGCCCTGCAGGTGGGGGGGCGCCGCCACCTCGGCCCACGCGCCCTCCGGGCTGGGGTGGAAGGAGGCGCCCAACCCGTGGGGGTTCTGGCGACCGCACACGATGCACCCTCGCGAACCGTAACCCCGCTCCACGGGGCGACCCCCTCACGCGCCGGCGACGAGGCGCCGCGCCCGCGCTGCAGCCTCGCGGCGCACGGCCTCCTCGTCGACGGTCAGGACGCGGCGCTCCCGCACCACCACGCGTCCGCCGACGATCACCGTGTGCACGTCGCCGTCCTGGGCCGAGTAAGCCAGGAGGGAGACCACGTCGTGGTGTGGCTGCAGTCGGGGGTGAGTGAGGTCGACGAGCACCAGGTCGGCCGCCTTGCCCGGCGTGATGCTCCCGATGGCGTCCTCGAGGCCCACCGCCCGCGCCCCGCCCACCGTGGCCAGTTCCAGGGCCTGGGGGGCGGGCAGGACGGTGGGGTCGCCGGTGCTCACCTTCTGCAGGAGGGCGGCGGCGCGCAGTTCCTCAAACATCCCGAGGGAGTTGGTGCTGGCGGCGCCGTCGGTGCCCAGCCCCACCGGCACCCCTTCCGCCAGCATGGTGGCCACGGGCGCGATCCCGCTGGCCAGCTTCATGTTGCTCAGCGGGTTGTGGGCCACGCCGCCCCGCATGCGCGCCAGGATGGCGCGGTCGCCGGCGTCCACGTGCACGCAGTGGGCGGCCAGGACGCGGCGTTCGAACAGCCCGAGTTCGGCCATGAGCCTGACGGGCGACACCCCGTGCTTCTCGCGGCAGCGCTCCACCTCCCCGGCCGTCTCGGCGAGGTGGATGTGGATCGGGATATCCTCCGGGGCCGCAGCGGCGATCACCTGGCGCAGGAAGGTGGGGGGACACGTGTACGGGGCGTGGGGGCCGAGCATGGCGGTGATGCGGCCGTCCGCCCGCCCGTGCCAGCGCCGCCAGAAGTCGACGCCCCGGGCCAGCTTCTCCTCGGCCTCCGGGGCTACGCCGCCGTCCGGACCGATGGCCACGATCCCCACCGACAGGGCGGCCCGGATCCCGGCCGCGGCGCAGGCCTCGGCGGCCTCGTCCATGAAGAAGTACATGTCAGCGAAGGTGGTGACGCCGGCGCGCAGCATCTCGACGCATGCGAGGAGCGTCCCCCAGTAGACGTCCTCCCCGCTGAGACGGGCCTCGACCGGCCAGATCTTCTCCGTCAGCCAGGGCATGAGCGTCATGTCGTCGGCATAGCCGCGCAGGAGCGTCATGGCGGCGTGGCAATGGGCGTTCACGAAGCCCGGGAGCAGGGCCATGCCGCGGGCGTCGATCACCTGCGGTCCCGCCCCGCTCCCCGCCGCGCCGGGGCCCCGGGGCGGAGCGGCCGCGCCGTCGCCAGGGCGGCGCACGTACGCGATCCGCCCCCCCGCGATTCCCACCTCCCCACCTACGACCACGCCGATGGCGGGATCGAGGGATACCACCCAGGCGTTCGCGATCACCAGGTCCAGAGATGGCGCCGTCATCCGCAAAGTGCTCACCTCCCGGCCGAATCGAAGGGCGCCGTCAAGCGCATCTCTAATAACGCCGCGGCCCCTGCGGGGCCGTGTGGCGCCGGCGAGCAACCGCTGAGGAGGTCGGTCCCGTGCGCGCCCCCGAGGTGGCCTGCGATGTTCAGAACTGCGTCCACTGGGTCCCGGGCAACGCCTGCAGCGCGGGCACCATCGAGATCCACAACGCCCGCGCCCCCCTGGGCCCCACCGCCACGGGCCACACCGCCTGCCGCTCCTTCCGCTACCGGCGCGGCCTGGGCGACGTGATCCCCGCCCTGGACAACGTGAACTGGGGCGGGCTCCTCCGCGCGCCCTTCGCGCCGGGCAGCCAGCTCACCCCGGCCGTCCGCTGTGCCGTGAGAGCCTGCCTCTTCTGGCGCGACGGGGAACGCTGCGGCGCCGACTGGATACAGGTCTCGGGGCCCGCGGCGACCGCCGACGACGAGACCGATTGCGCCACCTTCCTCCCCCGCTAGAGGACCTGCCATTTCCGCAAGTATTCCGCCTGTTCCGCCGTGAGGCTGTCGATGCGCACACCGACGCTGGCGAGCCGGAGGCGCGCCACCTTTTCGTCCAGTTCCCGCGGCAGGGGCACCACCTGCGCGCCCAGGCTGCGGCCGTGGGCGGCGACGTGCGCGAGGGCCAGCGCCTGCAGGGCGAAACTCAGGTCCATGATCTCCACCGGGTGGCCGTCGCCCGCGGCCAGGTTCACCAGGCGGCCGTCCGCCAGGAGGTAGAGCCGCCGGCCGTCCTCCAGCGTGAACTCCTCCACGTTGGGGCGCACCCTGCGGCGCGCCCGCGCCAGGGCCTGGAGGTCGGGTTTGGAGATCTCCACGTCAAAATGGCCGGCGTTGGCCAGGAGCGCCCCGTCGCGCATCCGCAGGAAGTGCTCCCGCCTCAGCACCCCGGCGCAGCCGGTGACGGTGACGAAGACGTCGCCCAGCGCGGCCGCCTCCAGGGACGGCATCACGCGGTAGCCGTCGCAGAGCGCCTCGTTGGCGGCGATGGGATCCACCTCGCAGACGATGACGTCCGCGCCCAGGCCGCGCGCCCGCATGGCCACCCCCTTGCCGCACCAGCCGTAGCCGATGACCACCACGGTCTTGCCGGCCACGAGGAGGTTGGTGGTGCGCATGATCCCGTCCCAAGTGGACTGGCCGGTGCCGTAGCGGTTGTCAAAGAGATGCTTCATCATGGCGTTGTTGACGGCGACGACCGGGAACTCCAGCACCCCCTCCCGCTCCATGGCGCGCAGGCGGTGGATGCCGGTGGTCGTCTCCTCCGTCGCCCCCAGGACCACCGGCAGGAGGTCGCGGCGACGGGTGTGCAGGAGGGTGATGAGGTCGCCGCCGTCGTCGATGAGGAGTTCGGGACGGGTGTCCAGGACGCGCTCCAGGAACGCGCCGTACTCCTCCGGCGTCGCCCCGCGCCAGGCGTAGACCTGGACGCCCGTTTCCGCCAGGGCGGCCGCCACGTCGTCCTGGGTGGAGAGGGGGTTGCAGCCGCACACGGCCACCTCTGCCCCGGCGGCCTGCAGGCACATGGCGAGATAGGCCGTCTTCGCCTCCACGTGGAGGGCCAGCCCCACGCGCCGCCCCCGCAGGATGCCGCTGGCCGTGAGCTCCTCCCGCACCGCGTTCAGCACCGGCATGTGCTCCCGCACCCAGGCGATCTTCGACGCGCCGGCGGGCGCCAGGCTCGGATCCCGGACGATCGACGCGCTCACCGGATCACCCCCTGCGAACTACAGCCCGTGGATCTCCACCGGATCGCCGCAGCGGCAAGCCCGTTCCGCGGGAATGGCGGCCAACGTCCGCGCGAACAGCGCCCGCAGGTGCGCCGCGTTGGCGTCCACCACTTGCAGGACCTCGCTGTGGGTGAGCGGACGCGGGGAGATGCCCGCCGCGTAGTTGGTCACCATGGCCACCGTGGCGTAGCAGAGCGACACTTCGCGCGCCAGCACCACCTCGGGCACGCCCGTCATCCCCACCACGTCGCCCCCCAATTGCGCGAACATCCGGATCTCCGCCGGCGTCTCGAAGCGCGGCCCTTCCGTGCAGACGTAGGTGCCACCCTCGTGGTGGCGGATGCCCAGGCCACGGCAGGCG
>JBBITQ010000070.1:0-6409 GCA_037440685.1 Clostridiales bacterium | reverse complement strand
TGCTGGATTCGACTTGGGGTGGTAGGGGTCGTGGATTCAAATCCCGCCAGCCCGACCATTTATAGGATGACGGGGCGGAGGGGCCCTTTTTTATTGCCAGTATCAGACCGTAGACCTCGTCATTTCATAGAGCTTAGAATCTTGTCGTAAGGTCGATGGCAGCGGTCTGTGACACAGTGGGGGCGGGCCCGTGCTTCTGCGCCAACTCCTGAACTCCCTCTCGGAAGCCGCCGTGCGAGGCGAAACGGAGGTGGACGTGGGCGGCATCGCCTACGATTCCCGGCGCGTCCGGCCCGGCGACCTCTTCGTCTGCATCCGCGGCTACCAGCGCGACGGCCACCGCTTCGCCCCCGACGCCGTGGCGCGCGGGGCCGTCGCGCTCGTCGTAGAGGAGTGGCTCCCGGAGTGCCCGGTCCCGCAGGTGAAGGTGCCCAGCACCCGGGCGGCGCTGGCCGACGTCAGCCGCGTCTTCTACAGCGATCCCTCGCGCCAGCTCCGGATCATCGGCGTCACGGGCACCAACGGCAAGACGACCGTCACCTACCTCGTCGACGCCATCCTCGAAAGAGCCGGTTATCGCTCCGCGCGCCTGGGCACTGTCGACTACAAGCTCGGCGCCGAGGTGTTGCCTGCCGACCGCACCACCCCGGAGGCCCTGGATCTGTTTCGCCTCCTCAGGCGGTGGGTCGATGCTGGCGGGCAGTACGTGGTCATGGAGGTGTCCTCCCATGCCCTGGCGCTGGATCGCGTCCGCGGTTGCGAATTCGACACCGCCGTCTTCTTGAACCTGGGACACGATCACCTGGACTTCCACGGCACCCAGGAGGATTACCTCGCCGCCAAGTCGCGGCTCTTCGCGGAACTGGGCGCCCCGGGATCGGTGAAGGCCGGCAAGCGCGCGGTCATCAATGGCGACGACCCGCATTCCCGGTCCATAGCGGCATCGACCAGAGTGCCCATCATCAGGTTCGGGACAGGTCCGGAGGCCGACCTGAGGGCCGACGGGGTACATATCACGGCGGACGGGGTCTCCTTCACCCTTGTCGCCGGAAACGAACGCCTTCCCGTCGCTCTGGCCCTGCCCGGGGCTTGCAACGTCATGAACGCCCTGGCGGCCCTGGCGGTGGCCCGGGCCGAGGAGGTCCCGCTGCCGCTGGCGGCAGAGGCCCTGGCGGAGGTGCGCCGGGTGCCCGGGCGCTACGAGGTCGTGCGCGCCGGCGGGATCACAGTGATCATCGACTTCGCCCACAACCCGGAGGCGCTGGCCAACATCCTATCCGTCGCGCGCCGTGCCGGGCCGGGACCGGTCACGGTCGTCTTCGGCGCCGAGGGGCGGAAGGACCGGACGAAGCGGCCAGTCATGGGCCGGGTGGCGGCACGGCTCGCCGACCGCTGCATCATCACCTCCGACAACACGTATGACGAAGACCCGGACGAAATAGCCCGGGAGGTGGAGGCCGGGGTGCGGGAGGAGGGCCCACCGCCCCTGGGCTACGAAGTGATCACCGACCGCTACGAGGCCATCCACCGCGCCCTGGAGCTGGCCACGCCGGGCGCCGTGGTGGTGGTGGCGGGCAAGGGTCACGAGACCCACTGGATAGTGGGCGACCGGTACATACCGTTCAATGACCGCCAGGTGGTGGAGACCCTGCTCGCGCGGCACAGAGCCCGCAACGGCCGTCCCGAGGGGTCCCGCACCACCTAAGAAGCCGCTCGTCCAGGGCTGCGCCGGAGAAGAGGAATTTCCCCCAAGACCGAGAATTGCCTAGACCGGCGAGGTGGTGGCAGCATGGCGACGAGTGTCCCGCAGGCGGGGGGCGACGACCCCGAGCGGCTGGCCGCAGAACTCTCCGCCAAATACGAGCGGTTCGTGAACCCGGGTATGGCACGGCTCCTCCGCTTCATGGGCTTCACCGCCATCGAGTGGGAGGGGGAGGGGGCGACCGTCCGGGACGCGGCCGGCAAAGAGTATATCGACTGCTCGGCCGGGTACGCCGTGCTCAACATGGGCCACCGTCACCCGCGCATCGTGGCCGCCGTGGAGGAGCAACTGCACCGCCTGCCCGTCTCCTTGCGCACCCTGATCAACCGCCCGATGGTGGAACTGGCCGAGCGCCTGGCCGCGGTGACGCCTGGCCGCCTGCAGTGCTCGTTCTTCTGCCACAGCGGCACCGAGGCGGTGGAAGCCGCCCTCAAGCTGGCCCGCCTGTACACCGGAAGGCTGCACGTGGTCGCGGCGCATAAGGCCTTTCACGGCAAGACCCTCGGGAGTCTGGCGGTGACCGGCGGTGAGGTCTACCGGGCGCCCTTCCTGCCGCTCCTCAGCCACGTGACGCACGTTCCCTTCGGGGACGCCGTGGCGCTGGAAGAGGCTGTCACGGACGATACGGCGGCGGTGATCCTGGAGCCGATCCAGGGCGAGGCCGGGGTCTACGTACCGCCCCCGGACTACCTGCCGCAGGTGCGCGAGATCTGCGACCGCCATGGCGCCCTGCTCATCTTCGACGAGGTCCAGACCGGCATGGGGCGGACAGGGCGTCCCTTCGCCTGCGAGCACTGGGGCGTGGAGCCGGACATCATGACCCTTGCCAAGGCCCTGGGCGGCGGCGTCATGCCCATCGGTGCGGCCGTGGGACGGCCGGAGGTCTTCCAGGTCTTCGATGAGAACCCCGTCATCCACACGGTGACCATGGGGGGGAACCCCCTCGCCTGCGCCGCGGCCCTCGCGGCCATCGACGTGATGTTCGACGAGGATCTGCCCGGACAGGCCGCCGCCAAGGGCGAGCGCATCCTGGGCTTCCTGGGCGCCCTCCGTGAGCGGTTCCCCCGCGTCATCGCCGATGTGCGGGGCAAGGGCCTCCTCATCGGCCTGGAGATGACCAAGCCCGGGGCGGGCGGCATGTTCCTCGCCGAGCTCATCGAGCAGGGCGTGCTCGTGATCCCGAGCCTCAACGACTTTTCCATCATCCGCATCTCGCCGCCGCTCATGATCCCCGACCGCCTGGTCGACCGCGTCCTGGACGCGGTGGCCACGGTGGTGGAGAAGGTCGATCGCGTTGTGGACGAACTCTGACCGCTGAAGGGGGTTCCGCGTCAGCATGCCGCACGTGGAAGTGACCAAACTGGTCGACGCGCCCATCGACACCGTCTACGCCATCTGCAAGGACCTGCCCTCCTTCCCCAAGTTCATGCCGAACGTGGAGCGGGTCACCGTCCTCGAGGCCGGCCCCGGATACTCCGTCACCGAATGGGTCGCGAAGCTCCAGGGGCGGACCTTCCGCTGGACGGAGCGGGACGAGCACGACGACGCCCGGCGGCATATGACCTACCGGCAACTCTCAGGGGATCTCAAGAAGTTCGAGGGCGAGTGGCGGTTTGCCGACGAGGAGGGCAAAACCCGCGTCACCATGACCTGTGACTTCGAGTTCGGCATACCCGTCCTGGCAGCGCTCCTGAACCCCGTGGCCTCCCTGGCGCTGCGGAGCAACATCGAGGGGATGCTGGTGGCCATTGAGCGGCAGGCGACCGGGGGCGGAGGCGTCCCCGCACCCTGAAGCCCGTGGCCGCGGTTGACCTGCTGGACCCCTAGCCGCCCAGGCCGGCCCCACCAGCGCCGCGCGCCCCAATTGCCAGGAGCAGGCATCCGGGCGGCCCCTTCCGGGTAGACTATGCCAGCGCGCGCCGCGTGCGATTCCTATCCGAAAGGAGGGCGGCCCTTGGCCGCTCCGTTGGTGTTGCACGTGGTCAGGCCGGCGGCAGGGGGAATGCGGGAGCACGTCCTCAACCTCCTCGCCGGCATGGACCGGGGTTCATACCACCCGGCCGTGGCCTTCCCGCCCGATCCGGGGTGGGAGGAGCGCTTGCGGCGATTGGGCGTCCCCGCCTTCTCGCTGCCCATCGCACCGGGCCTCAGCCCGGCCCGAGACCTCGAGGCGGTGCGGCGCCTGCGGTGCCTCATCGTCCAGCTCGCCCCCGCGCTGATCCATTGCCACGGCGCCAAGGCGGCCTTGGTGGCTCGCCTGGCGGCGGCCGCGCCCCTTCGGCAGCAGCCGGGTGCCCCGCGGGCTGTCGCCACGCCTGTGGTCTACACCGTCCACGGCCCCAGCGCCCCCGGAAGCCCGGCGCGGGCCTGGCTCGCCGACCTGGCCGAACGGCGCCTCGCGCCGGCCACGGCGGCGTTCATAGCGGTATCCCGGCCGCTCGGGGAGCGGGTGGTGCGCGCCTGGCGGGTTCCGCCGGAGCGGGTCCACGTCATCCCCAACGGGATCGACCTCGGCCCCTTCCACAGGATGCCGTCCCGCGCCCGGGCCCGTCGGGCCCTGGGCCTGGCGCCGGGGCGCCCCGCCATCGGGATGGCCGCCCGTCTGGCCCCGGAGAAGGGCGCCGACTCCTTCATCCGCGCGGCCGCCCTGATCGCCCGCCGCCATGGCGACATCCAGTTCGCGGTCGCCGGCGACGGCCCGGAGCGGCTGCGCCTGGAACGCCAGGCGGCCGATCTGGGCCTGGGGGATCGTATCCGGTTCCTCGGGTTCCAGGCCAACATCCCGGTGGTGCTGGCGGCCCTGGACGTCTTCGTCGTGCCTTCCCGCAGCGAAGGGCTGCCCCTCGTCCTCTTGGAGGCGATGGCCGCGGGGCGCGCCGTCGTCGCCACCCGCGTGGGAGGGGTTCCGGATGTGGTCGCCGACGGCCGGACCGGCCTCCTCGTGCCGCCGCACGACCCGCATGCCCTAGTCCTCGCCGCCGGCCTGTTGCTGGAGGACGAGGTGCTGCGGCAGCGCCTGGCTGCGGCGGCACGGCGCCACGTGCAACGCTGCTTCACGCGGGACCTGATGGTCGAGCGCACGACCGCTGTGTACCGCTCCCTGCTCGCTCCGGCCGCGGCGTCCCGCGGCCCGGTTCCCAGGCATGCGGGGAGCGGGGAGGAGGCGGGAAGCGGGAGCCAGGGCGGTGACGGCGGACCATGCTGACCGCCGGCGCGGCGGCGCTCGCGGCCGCCCTCGCCCTCTCCGCTCCCGTCCCCAACACGATGGCTGCCTCGCCACCGTCCCCCGCCGCTGCCGAGGCGCCGCCGGACCGGGACGCGGCGCGCGTCCCCGTCCCGCGCGCGGTCCTGATCCTCCTGCCGTCCCTGGACTGGCCGGAGTTCCTGAGCGCGCTGCGCGCGGGTGCCATGCCGGAGACGCATGCCCTCTTGGAACGGGGCGCGATAGGCCTCCTGAACGCCCAGACGGGGGGCAAGCCTGCTCCTGAGGACGCCTACGTCACCCTCGGCGCCGGCGCCCGCGCAGCCGGCGGCCGAGCGGCGGGGGAGGGGTTCGCGCGCGGGGAGCGCCTGGACGGGGTTCCCGCCGCTGCCGTCTACCGGGTGCGCACGGGCCAGCCTGCGCCGGCGGGAGCGATACTGCACGTGGGCTTGGCCGGGTTGGCGGCAGCGGCGGCCGACCTCGACCACCCCGCCGTCCCCGGCCTTTTGGGCGAAACCCTGCACGCCGTGGGACGCCGCATCGCCGTCTTCGGCAACGCGGACACGGCTGTCCCGCCTGGTGCCGCCGGCTCCTCCTGGACCGGGCCGGCGCCTGGGCGCTTTGCGGTCGCGGTGGCCATGGACCGGCGCGGAGCGGTGGACGAGGGGCTGGTCGGCACCACCGCCCTGCGGCGCGCGGACGACGCGCCGGGGGGCTGGCGGACGGACACCGACCGGCTCGCCGCCGGGATTCGGCAGGCGCTCGCGGGCGGGGCCGGCCTCGTCGTGGTGGACACGGGGGACCTCTGGCGCATCCACGCCCAGCGGGAGCGGATGTCCCCCGTCGCCTACGTCGGCGCCCGCCAGGAAGCCCTCGCGCGCGCCGACCGGCTTGTAGGGGTCGCGCGTCGCGCCCTAGACCTGCGCCGCGATCTCCTCCTCGTGCTGAGTCCCTTTCCGTCGGAGGAGGCGCGCCAGGAAGGGGTCGCACTCACACCGGCGGTGGCGTGGGGCCGGGGGTTCGGACCGGGGCTCCTCACGTCGGGGACGACCCGACACGCCGGGATCGCGGCCAACACCGATGTGGCCCCGGCCATCCTCGCCGCCCACGGCCTGCCCGCGCCTCCGGCGATGAGCGGACGGCCGTTGGGGTGGTCAGCGGCCGGCGCCGCTTCGGTGGAGGACAGGCTGGACCGCGTCGATGCCCTCTACCGGCAAACCGTGGCCAACCACGCGCGCCGGCCGTTTCTCATCAAGGCGTATATCTTCTTCGCGGTCGCCGTGCTCGCCCTAGCGAGCCTGGCCCTGGCCCGCCGCTTGCCCGTCCTGTCCCTGCTGGAGCCGTGCCTGGTCGCCCTGACCGCGATTCCGTTGTCGTATCTCCTCCTGGCGCTCTGGCCCGGCGAGAGCCCCTTGGGGGCGTACGGCGCGGCGTTGGCCATCACC
>JBBITQ010000069.1:4802-6452 GCA_037440685.1 Clostridiales bacterium | reverse complement strand
CCCTATTCGGGGCTGCACGTGGGAGCGGCGCTGCTCGCCGCCTCGGGCCGGGTGTACCTCGGCTGCAACGTCGAGAACGCTTCTTACGGGCTCACCGTCTGCGCCGAACGGGTGGCGGTCTGGAAGGCGGTGTCCGAGGGCGAGCGCGAGTTCGTCGCCCTGGCGGTGAGCGGCCCCGCGGGGGTGGCGCTTCCACCCTGCGGCGCCTGCCGTCAGGTGCTGGCGGAGTTCGACCCCCACCTGCCCGTGGCGATCCCGGGGCCGGATGACCGGCCGGCCGTCCACTCCCTGGACGAACTGCTGGCTCACCCCTTCCTCCCCGCCCACGCGGCGGCCAAGCGGGCCGGCCGAGGGGCGGCCGGGCGGTGGTCCAGGCCGGAGGGGAGCTGACGCGGGATGTACCGGGCTGACGACCTCATCCGCAAGAAGCGCGACGGCGGCGCCCTCGACCCCGACGAGATCCGCTGGCTGATCGCCGGATACGCCAGCGGCGCCATCCCCGACTATCAGATGAGCGCCTGGCTCATGGCCGTCTATTTCCGGGGGATGACGCGCGCCGAGACGGCCGCCCTCACCCGGGCGATGATCGACTCGGGCCGGAGGGTTGATCTCTCCGCCATCCCGGGCGTCAAGGCCGACAAGCACTCGACGGGTGGCGTGGGCGACAAGACCACCCTGGTGCTGGCGCCGCTGGTGGCCGCGGCGGGGCTCAAGGTGGCCAAGCTCTCGGGGAGGGGGCTCGGCCACACGGGCGGGACGCTCGATAAGCTCGAGTCCATCCCCGGCTTCCGCGTGGACCTGCCGCCCGAGCGCTTCCTGGAGCAGGTGCGGGACGTCGGCCTCGCCGTGGCGGGCCAGGGCCCCGACCTGGTCCCGGCCGACGGCAAGATCTACGCCTTGCGCGACGTCACCGCCACGGTGGACAGCGTGCCCCTCATCGCGTCCAGCGTCATGGCGAAGAAGATCGCCGGTGGTGCCGACGTCATCGTCCTGGACGTGAAGGTGGGCCGGGGCGCCTTCATGGCTGACCTGGAGTCGGGGCGCGCCCTGGCCCGGGCCATGCTGGAGATCGCCGCCGCCCACGGGCGCCGGGCGGCGGCCATCCTCTCCTCCATGGACCAGCCCCTGGGGCGCGCCGTGGGGAATGCCCTCGAGGTGCGGGAGGCGCTGGAGACCCTGGCGGGCGGTGGGCCAGCGGACCTGCGCGCTCTCTGCCTGGAGCTGGGGGCGCGGCTCCTGGTGCTGGCCGGCGCCGAGAGCGGGGTTGGCCAGGCGCGGGGAAAGCTGGAGCGGCTGCTGGCGGAGGGCGCCGCCCTGCGGAGATTCGCCGCCATGGTCGCGGCCCAGGGCGGCGACGCACGGGTTGTGGAGGACCCGGGGCTACTGCCCGCCGCGCCGGTGACCCTGCCGGTGACGGCGCCCGCCTCGGGTCACGTGCAGCGTCTGGACGCCCTGGAGGTGGGGCGGGTTGCCGTCGCCCTCGGGGCCGGGCGCGCGTACAAAGGGCAGCCGGTGGATCCCGCCGTGGGGGTCGTGCTCGCCCGCAAGGTCGGCGACGCGGTGGCCGCGGGCGACCCCCTGGCGCCCGTCCATGCGCGCCGGCGGGAGGACGCCGAGGACCTGGTGCAGGACGCCCTGACCCGGGCGTGG
>JBBITQ010000069.1:1918-4792 GCA_037440685.1 Clostridiales bacterium | reverse complement strand
GACGCCGAGCGCGCCGCCGCCCGCCTCCGCGAGGCGTACCACATCGGCCCGGAGCCGGTGGCGCCGCCCCCCCTCCTCCTCGACGACCTCATGCCTGAGCCCTGAAAACCCCGGTGCGGCGCTTTGGCGTCGCTTAATTGATTTTTTCGTATATCTTTTTTTAGTGAAACCAGCAGGAATTGGGCGATGTAAAGCGAATAGCATGGTTCGTCAGTGGGAGGGGAAGTTGCCGTGGTCGATCTCGATCGTACGGAGAAGGAGATCATCCTCTTGTTGCAGCGCGACGGGCGCATGTCCTTTGTCGACATGGCCAAGGAGATAGGTGTCACCGAGGGCACCATCCGCCGCAAGTTCAACAGGCTGGTCGGCGAGGGGATCATCAACATCGCCGCCGTGGCCGACCCGTTCAAGGTTGGCTTCGAGACTCCGGCCTTCCTCGGGCTAAAGGTGGAAGCCGCGCGCCTGGAGGAGGTGGTGGAGCGCGTCGCCGCCCTGCCGCAGATCCGTTACGTGACCATCTGCACCGGTGAGCACGACGTGATGGCCGAGGGTTACTTCGCCTCCAACCAGGAGCTGTCGCGGTTCATCATCGAAGAGCTCGGCAAGATAGAGGGCATCCGGGACATCACCACCTCCCTCATCCTGCGGATCGCCAAGCAGAGCTTCTCCTGGGGTGTGGCCGACTACCGGCCCTATCACAAGGCAGCCGCTCAAGGCCGCTGAGCTGCCTCTCCCCTGTGCGGCGTCGGCTGCTTCCCTTTTGGCGCTTGCAAGAATATAATGTCCCTTGAAAGGTCAAAGAAAGTCAAAGTCAGGTGATCGCCCGTGGCCTCTCTCGCCGATGCCATCGAGGCTTACTTGCTGAAGAGGCTGGAACAGGCCAACGGTTTTCTGGAGATCCAGCGCGGCGACCTCTCTGCGATGTTCGGTTGCGCGCCGTCGCAAATTAACTACGTCCTGCACACCAGGTTCACCCACATGCGCGGGTTCCTGGTGGAGAGCAAGAGGGGCGGGGCGGGCTACATCCGCATCGCGCGCGTGGCCTCCCCCTCCTCGGGACAGGTGCTCGAGATCCTCAAAGAGAAGGTGGGCGACCGCATTGGGCAGGAGAGGGCGGAGAGCCTTCTGGGCACCCTGGTGGCGACGGGGCTTATCACCGCCCGCGAGGCGGCGATGATCCGTGCCGCCGTCGACCGCCGCACCCTGTCCCTTCCCCTGCCGGAGCGGGACGAGGTGCGCGCCCGCCTGCTGAAGGCCATGCTGGTCGCTTCGTTCTGCGCCGGCGGCCAGGGCGGGGCCGTCGCCAGCTCGGACCTGTGAGGAGGAGTGCCAGGTGCTCTGCGAGCGCTGCCAGAAACGGCCGGCCACCGTGCACGTGACGAAGGTGGTCAACCACCAGAAGAGCGAGTTCCACCTCTGCGCCGAGTGCGCGGGGCAGCAGGAGGAGCTGGCGTTCCCCGCTGGGTTGGGGGATTCCCCTTTCTCCATCCCCAACCTGCTGGGGGAGCTCCTGAACTACGACGGATGGCTCGGGGGCCGCAGCGCGCCGGTCAAGGAGAACGCCCGCTGCAGGGGGTGCGGGATCACGTACCGGGAGTTCACCCGCTCGGGGCTCCTGGGGTGCAGCAGGTGTTACGACGAGTTCGGCCCGCGCCTGGAGCCTCTGCTGCAACGGGTGCATGGTAGCACCCAGCACGTGGGCAAGGTGCCGCGCCGCCGCGGTGGGGTGCTGCACATCAAGAGGCAGATCGAGGAGCTCAAGCGCGGCCTGAACGAGGCCGTCGTCGCCGAGAGGTATGAAGAGGCCGCGCGCCTGCGCGACCAGATCCGCGAGCTGGAGCGGCAGCTCGAGCCGAGGGGGTGAGCGGGGTGTCCCTGGTGGAGATCCTGAGGAAGCCGAGCGGCCAGTGGGTGTCGGGGGAGGGGCCCGACGCCGACGTGGCCCTCTCCACCCGTGTGCGGCTGGCCCGCAACCTGGCGGACCTCCCGTTCCCGTCCCGCATGGACGCGGAGACGGCCGGGCGCGTGGTGGCCATGGTCGAGGCCGCCCTGCCGGCGCTGCGGCAGGAGGTTGACCAGTCGCTGGAGCTGTACCGGTTGGAGGACCTCTCCCCCATCCTGCGCCGCGTTCTGGTGGAGAAACACCTCATCAGCCCCCAGCACGCCCGTGCGGGCCGCGGCGCCGTGGTGCTGAGCGGCGACGAGGCGATCAGCATCATGGTGAACGAGGAGGACCATCTGCGCATCCAGTGCCTGGTGCCCGGATTCCAGCTCGATGCGGCCTGGCGGTTGGCCAACCGAGTGGACGATGTATTGGAAGAGCGGCTGAACCTGGCCTTCTGCCCGCGCCGGGGGTACCTGACCGCCTGCCCGACCAACACGGGAACCGGGCTCCGGGCGTCGGTGATGGCGCACCTCCCCGGCCTGGTGATGGCCAACCAGGCGGGGGCCCTGTTCAGCGCCCTGGCCAAGGTGGGCGTGGTGGTGCGCGGCTTGTACGGGGAGGGGACGGACGCGATCGGGAATATATTCCAGGTCTCGAACCAGATCACCCTGGGCCAGTCGGAGGCGGAGATCCTGAACAACCTGCGCGGGGTGTCACAGCAGGTGATCGACCGCGAGCGGGCCGCGCGCAGGAAGCTGTACCGGGAGCTGCGCCAGCGGCTGGAGGACCAGGTCTGGCGGGCCTATGGCATCCTTACCACGGCCCGCAGCCTGAGCTCGCAGGAGGCGATGGCGCTGCTCTCCGACCTGCGCCTGGGGATCGACCTCCAGGTGATTTCCCAGGTGGAGCCGCGGGTGTTCAACCAGCTCCTCCTGGCCATCGGCCCGGGCTTCCTCCAGATCGTCGAGGGCCGGGAGATCCCGCCGGAG
>JBBITQ010000069.1:0-1908 GCA_037440685.1 Clostridiales bacterium | reverse complement strand
AACGGGATGTCCTCCGCGCCAGCCTGGTGCGGCAGCGCATCAAGGAGAGCGAGGCTCGGCGCGGGGGTTGATGGGAGGATCAGGGGGCGGTGGCACCGAAGACTGTTTTTGTCTGTGAACGGCGGCTCTGGTGATCGCGACTTAGTTTAGAGGGGGGACGCAGCATGTTTGGCAGATATTCCGAGCGGGCCCAGCGGGTGATCCTCCTCGCCCAGGAGGAGGCGCGCCGGCTCGGCTACAACTATGTCGGCACCGAACACCTCTTGCTGGGGCTCATCCGTGAGGGGACGGGCATCGCGGCCAAGGCCCTCCAGAACCTCGGCATCGACCTCGACCAGGTGCGGCACGAGGTGGAGAAGATCATCGGCCGCGGCAGCGGACCCGTCGGCGGCGACATCGGCTACACTCCCCGCGCCAAGAAGGTGGTCATGGAGCTGGCCCTGGAGGAAGCCCGGCACCTCGGTCACAACTACGTGGGGACCGAGCACATCCTCCTGGGCCTGATCAGGGAGGGCGAGGGCGTGGCAGCCCGCGTCCTGGAGAACATGGGGGCGGAGCTGGAGAAGGTGCGCCGCGAGGTTATGCGCCTCCTGGGGGGCGCCCCGCCCCAGCAGGTCCCGGCGCGGCAGCGCCGCACCCGCTCCACCACGCCGGTGCTGGACAACTTCGGCCGCGACCTCACCAGCCTGGCTGAGGAGGGCAAGCTCGACCCGGTCATCGGTCGGGAGAAGGAGATCGAACGGGTCATCCAGATCCTCTCCCGCCGCACCAAGAATAACCCGGTGCTCATCGGCGAGCCGGGGGTGGGGAAGACGGCCATCGTCGAGGGGCTGGCGCAGCGCATCTCCGAAGGGTCCGTGCCCGAGATCCTCAAGGACCGGCGCGTGGTCACCCTGGACCTCGGCGCCCTGGTGGCCGGCTCCAAGTACCGCGGCGAGTTCGAGGACCGGCTCAAGAAAGTGATGGACGAGATCCGCCGAGCGGGGAACATCATCCTCTTCATCGACGAGCTGCACACCATCATCGGGGCGGGGGCGGCGGAGGGCGCCATCGATGCCGCCAACATCCTGAAGCCGGCCCTGGCCCGGGGGGAGCTCCAGTGCATTGGGGCCACCACGCTGGACGAGTACCGCAAGCACGTCGAGAAGGACGCGGCGCTGGAGCGGCGCTTCCAGCCGGTGATGGTCGAGGAGCCGTCGGTGGACGAGGCCATCGCCATCCTGAAGGGGTTGCGCGACCGGTATGAGGCGCACCACCGCGTCCATATCACCGACGAGGCCCTGGAGGCCGCGGTGCGCCTTTCCGACCGGTACGTGACCGACCGGTTCATGCCGGACAAGGCCATCGACCTCATGGACGAGGCTGCCTCGCGCGTGCGCCTCAGGGCCTTCGTGGCGCCGCCGGAGCTGAAGGAGATCGAGGAGCGGCTGGAGGAGATCCGCAAGGAGAAGGAGGCGGCGGTCCAGAGCCAGGAGTTCGAGAAGGCCGCCAACCTGCGCGACCAGGAGCAGCGCCTGCTGGAGGACCTGGAACAGCGCAAGGAGCAGTGGCACCAGAGCCAGATGACCGAGCGCCTCGTGGTCACGGCGGAGGACATCGCCCACATCGTCTCGAGCTGGACGGGTATCCCGGCCAAGAAGCTGGCCCAGGAGGAGTCCGAGCGGCTGCTGCACCTCGAGGAGGAGCTGCACCGCCGCGTGATCGGCCAGGACGAGGCCGTCGAGGCGGTGGCCAAGGCCATCCGGCGCGCCCGGGCCGGCCTGAAAGACCCGCGGCGACCCATCGGCTCGTTCATCTTCCTCGGCCCCACCGGGGTGGGGAAGACGGAGCTGGCCAAGGCCCTGGCCGAGGCCCTCTTCGGCGACGAGGACGCCATGGTGAGCATCGACATGTCCGAGTACATGGAGC
>JBBITQ010000068.1:0-6850 GCA_037440685.1 Clostridiales bacterium | reverse complement strand
GGGCGACACCGCGCAGGTCCTGCTGGAGCTGCTCATCGCTGACAAAGCGGTCAAAGCTTTCGGTCGCATGTTGCGCCGTGCCCACCAGCTCGCGCGACTGTTCCAGCAACCCTTGCAAGTCTTCCACCACCTGCGGAAGCATCCGCGTAGACCGCCGCGTGTCCTGTACCACTGCGTCAAACGACCGCCCCGCGCTGGCGAGCAGTTTCTGCGCCTGGTCCACCACCACCGTCAGCCGTGCCGACGCCTGCTCCACGTTCTTCAGCGTCTGCTTGATGCTCGCCTGCATCTCCACATCCCGATACATATCAATCAACGCGCTCGCGGAGCGCACCAGCTTCTGCACCTCCTGCAGCGCTTCCTGAGCCACCGGCGCGAGGTCGCTGAGGCTCGTCTCTTTGGTGCCGCGGATTTCGGACCCCTCCCCCGCGCTTCTGGACGACCTGCCCGGAACCAGCGCTATCAGCTTATCCACCCCCGCGATGCCCGGCGACATCACCACCGCCGTCGAGTCCTCGGGGATGACCACATCTTTGCGCACAGCCATCCGCACGCGGGCGCGAAGGTCCGGCGTTAACCATACTTTTTCCACCTCGCCGACCTCCACACCAGCCAGGTACACCCGAGCCTGCTCCCGAATGCCCAGCGCATCGGGAAACACCGCCTCGATATGGTATACCTGCCGCGCCGCCAGCGCACCGCGCAGGTAGATGACCGTCACCACTATCCAGATGGTGGACAGGATGATGGTTGAACCGACCAGCAACACCGCCTTGCGCGAGGTAATCATCGGTCATGCTCCTGTATCACTGCCGTTTGACCATCCTGTATGATACCACCGGCTTGCAGGAAGCGGCGCACCACCGGATTGGTATCCGCACGCACTTCCTCCGGCGACCCGCACGCAACAATCTGCCCCTCGTGAAGCATGGCAACCCTGTCCGCGATGTGAAACACGCTGATAATATCGTGGGAAACCACCAGCGAGGTCACCTTCAGGCGCCTGGTGGTATCCACAATCAGCCGGTCAATGGTTTCCGCCATGATGGGGTCGAGACCTGCCGTCGGCTCGTCGTAAAGCACGATTCTGGGGTTCATCGCCAGCGCACGCGCCAGCCCCACCCGCTTCTGCATCCCTCCCGACAGCTGCGCGGGATACAACTTCTCCGTCCCTGCCATACCAACCATCTCCAGCCGCTGACGCACAATTTTCGCCACTTCTTCCTCCCGACGTGTGATGTGCCGGCGTACCCCGAACGCCACATTATCGTATACCGTCAGCGAATCGAACAGCGCCGCATACTGGAACACCAGCCCAACCTGCTTGCGAACAGGGGTCAACGCTGTCTCCGACAACCGCGAGATTTCCACATCGCCGATCCAAATCTCTCCACGCTGGGGCTTAATCAGTCCGCCCACCAGCTTCAATAGCGTCGTTTTTCCGCAACCGGACGGTCCCATGATGGCGAATATCTCGCCGGCACGCACCTCCAGAGAAACCCCCTTGAGCACCCAGCGCGAGTCCACCTCATACCACACATCCACCACACGCACCGCGCTTTGTACGTCCGATTGCTCCGTCATCGCCCACCAAAAAGCAGATATGCCAGCACAAAGTTCGTCACGTAAATCAGCAACACGGTCACCACCACGCTGTTTGTGGTCGCCTGTCCTACACCGACCGCGCCCCCTTCCGTCCTCAACCCTGCCCGACAACCGACCAGCGCCCCCCGTCGGCCGCCCTGGCCCCGCTGGAGCGCCGGACCACCGCCCGGATCGTCGCCCGTTTACCGTTTTCTACGGAATGCCGCCAGTTCCTCCGGCGACCGGAACCTGGTCATGCCCGTTGCGGAGCGGGCCCAGGCGCCTCAGGGCATGCCTGGGGCGGGTGCGAGGCGGCATAAGCCCGGTAACGGGCCAGGACCTTGAGGGCGTAGCGGTTCGGAGCCCCCCTGGCCCGGCCGGTGTTGTACTCGGTGAGCGCCCGGCCCAGGTCCCCGCCGTGCCGCGCCATGATCCAGGCCAGGTACGCCGTCGCCAACCGCACGTTGACCGCCGGATCGAACAGCGCCTCCGCGTCGAAGGCCCCAGAGGCCGAAGCCGCCAGCCCGGCGACGCCGTCGCGGACCCCTGGCAGCCGGAGCACCGCCCGCGCGGTGGAGGGGAGGACCTGCATCAGGCCGCGCTCCCCGGACCTCCCCACGCTGCGCGGGTCGAAGTCGCTCTCCACCTTGATGATGGCGTAGATCAGCCACGGGTCGAGGCGGTGGCGGCGCGCCTCTCCCTCGATGGCGGCAGCGATGGCGCGGCGGGAGTCCTCCGCCATCTCCGGGTACTCGCGGCTCAGCGTCAGCAGCACCGGCGAGGCGTACCGGCCCGGGCCGGCGGCCCCCGGCCCGCCGCCAGCCCCCGCGCCGCTCTCAGGCGCCTGGGGGCCGGATCCCGCGCCGGAACGCTTCTCGGAGCCAAAAGCCGCCGGAGCCGCGTCACGGCCCGCCGCAGGCGCCGTAGCGGGCAGCGCCCCCATCCGCGGCACGGCCGCGGCGCCCACCGCCCCGATGGCCACCGCAGCGAACGCCACCAACGCCCCGATCCCGACCAGCACCGCCGCCCCGACCCGGGGCGGTCGCACGCAAACATCGCTCTCCACCGATCGATCCCTCCCTGGCAGGGCAGTATCGACCGGTGAAGAGCCATTTCAAACCGGGGTTCGGGGTGCGCCGACGGCTCAAAGGGCGCCGTTAAATTTCAACAACGCCGCTGGTCCTCAGGGGGCGGCGGCGACCGGCACCGACCGCTTGTTGATCAACTCCACGGCCTTCTGCAGGGGCAGGTCGGCCCGGGCACGGCGCCGAACCGCCACCTGCTCCTGCACCGCCTTATCGAGGGCGGCAAAGGTGCGCGGCCCCGCGACCACGCGGCCCCGCTGCGCCTCGACCACGCCGCGGGCGCGCTGGAAGGCGCGCAGGGCGGCGGCAGTCCTCGGTCCGAATACCCCGTCCTCGGGGCCGGCCACAAAGCCGAGGAAGTTGAGGCGCTGCTGCAAGCCGAGCACGTCCAGCCCCACCATGCCTGGGACGAGGGAACGCCGGCCCACCGCGGCGAACGCCGGCGGCTGGTAATTGGGGTCCGCCTCCTCCACGACCACGTCGGGCACGAGGCCGGTGCCGTCGATGGATCGCTGGCGGGGCGTCAGGTACCGGGCGGTGGTGAGCCGCAGCGCGCCGCCGTTGGGGAGCTCGATGACCGACTGGACCGAGCCCTTGCCGAACGTCCTGGTCCCGACCAGGATGCCGGCGCGGTTGTCCTGGACGGCGCCGGCCACGATCTCCGAAGCGCTGGCGCTGCCGCCGTTCACGAGCACCACCAGCGGCGGGCCGGGCTTGTGGGGGACGGTGTCGAGGGTGAGCCGGCCGCCCCGGTTGTCGACCACGTGGACGATGTCGCCCCGGGGGATCAAGGCCTGGGCCACCTCCACCGCCTCGGTCAGCAGGCCGCCCGGGTTGTTGCGGAGGTCGACGATGATCGCCCGGGCCCCGATGCTCACCAGCCGGTCGTAGATGAACCGGAACTGGCGCCCCGTATCCGTGTTGAACTGGGCGATCTTGATGTACCCGATGTTCCCCGCCATGTAGTTGGTGTCGACGGAGGGCAGCTCGATCACCGCCCGGGTGACGGTCAGCTCGAGCGTGCGCCCCCCGCGGTCGATGGTCAGCTTCACGTCGGTGCCGGGCTTGCCGCGGATGAGGCTCACCGCCTTCTCCACCGACACCCCCTGGATGCTCTGGCCGTCCACCGCCAGGAGGCGGTCGCCCGGCTCGATCCCCGCCCCATCGGCCGGAGTGCCGGGGATCACGCTCACCACGGTGACGTAGCCATCCCGCGCCTCGATGTGCACGCCGACGCCCCCGAAGGCGCCGCTCATCTCCTCGTTGAAGCGCCTGTACTCCTCGGGGTCCATGTAGTAGGAGTAAGGATCGCCCAGGGTATCCAACAGGCCCTGGATGGCGCCCTTCAAAAGCTGGTCGCGGCTGGCCTCGCCCTTGTACTCCTCCTGGATGAGGCGGATGATCTCCTCGATGATTCGCAGGTCGGTCCCCGCCGCGGGCGCCGCCTCGGCCCCCGTCCCGGAGGCGGCTTCCGCGTAGGCCTTGGCGGGGGCCGCCGCGGCAGGCGCTGGCAGCGCCGGCCACAGCGTCAGCGCCACCGCCACACCCGCCGCCAGCAGGCGGGCTATTCTGGCCAGCACGGTTTCTGTCATGAACAAGGCTCTTCCTCCCCGAGAGCGTGGCGCCGCACGGCTATCGCCATCGGCCGCACGGTCATCGCTATCGAATACGGCGCCGGGAGCCGCGAAACCTCCACCCGGCGCCCCGCCAAATGATGGATCAGTCCTCGGCCTTGCCGATGACGACCACGACCTCGGCCGTGAAGGGCTCGCCGGGGACGTCCTTCCCCACCACGATCACCGTGTCGCCCTCGGACAGGTAGGAGATCCGGTCGCGCACCACCCCGAACCGGATGAGGAGGAACGCCGCGGCGGGCTTGACGTGCCGCGTCGCCCCGCCCTCCGTCTCGATCACGAACTTGCCCTCGCGCAGGTCGACGTACTGGACCACGCCCTTGATGTCGTCCAGCACCCCTTGGCCGGAGACCTTGATGGCGGTCACCACGTCGTAGGCCACCGTGAGCTGCACCCGGTGACCCGGCTTCAGGCTGACGAAGGACACGTAGTTGGCGCCCACCTTGACCGACACGTCGGCAGCCACCTTGTAGGTGACGGTCTGGCCCTCCCCGGTCCTCACGGCGATCTCCAGGGGGTCCCCGATGGTCAGCTTGTACACCACGCCCGCCACCGTCGTGTACCGGGTCCGGGCCGTCACGCGCGTGACCTCGTCGCCGGTGAGCCGCACCTCCACCTCGTCCCCGGCCCGGAGGGAGGTGAGGCCCGCATTGCGGTCATCCTTGATGACCTCGGCGCCCTGCGCCACCGCGAAGACGGCCTGCGCGGGGCCCGCAACCTGGACCGGGCCCGCCTCCTCCGCCGCTCCCCAGGCCTCCGCCGCCCAGGCGCTCCCCGCGGCCAGCTCCACGGTGAGGCGGGACGTCTCGCCGAAGGCGATGGCCCTGATCGTGCCCTTGACCGTGCGCTCGTAACTCTCACCGGCCACGCGCACCACCTGGTCGTCGGAGAGGTGGATGGTCACGCGGTCGCGCACCTGGAGGTAGATAAGCCGGGAAGGCTCGCCGTTCAACGTGAAGGCGACGTCCACCGGGAGGGTGAAGACGCGGTCCTCAGCGCCGGCCGCGCCGGGGAAGCGCACGCCCAGGGCCACCCCGCCGCGGGGCAGCACCACCAGCGAGGTCACCTCGCCGCGCCGCTTCGTCACCTGGCTCCGGGCCGTCACCCGCGTCACCGTCGCGCCCTGGCCCTCCACCGTCACGCGCTGCCCGGCGCGGAGCCGGGAGACGCCCGCCGGCCGGCCGTTCACGAGCACCGCCGCCCCCGCGGGGACAGCGTAGGAGCGCGCCTCACCCTGGTCCGGCTTGACCGTGACGGTGCGGGCCCCGGCGTCGACGCTGGCGATGACCCCCTCGATGCGCAGCGCCTGGCTGGAGACCTCCATGTACAGCGCGCGCCCGGAGGCATCGGTGATCACCGTGGCGTGGTCGCCGGGCATGACCATGTTCACGCTCGCCTTGATCCCGTCGAAGTAGGCCGCCACCGGCCCGCCGAGGGCGAAGGTGCGCCGGGAACCGTCGGCCAGCTTCAGCACCAGGGTGTCGCCGGAGCTCTCCACCGTCCCCTCGAACTCGTTCTTGTCGAAGTCGTTGGCGAGGAACCGGTCCAGGCGTGCCACGATGGCCGCCATCTCGGCGCGAGGCACCGGGTCGTACGGGCGGAACCGCCCCTGGGAACCGGCCATGATGCCCAGGTCGGCGATCACGGCCACATAACCGCGCCAGCCGGCGGCGACGCCGCCAAGGTCGGTGAAACCGGCCGCGCTTGAGGCCTGCCGGGCCTCCTCCTCCAACCCGAGGGCGCGCACCAGCCACGCCGCCACCTGGAGCCGCGTCGCCCTCTCGCCGCCGTGGAAGGCGGTGAGCTCCCCGCCGGCGATGATGCCCCGCTCGACGGCCTCGGCCACGTAACCGCGCGCCCAGGCCGGCACCGCGGCGGCTTCACGGAAGGCGGCGGGGATGGAGGCGCGGGCGCGGGCGGACTCCTCGAGCCCCAGCACGCGCACGATCACGGCCAGGGCCTCGTATCGCGTCATGGCGCGAGCCGGCTCGAAGCGGCCGCCGCTGCCCACGATGAGACCCTTGGCGCTCATGCGGTCGATGAGCTGCTCGGCCCAGAAACCCTTGGGGATATCGGAGAACCCGCCGGGCAACCCGCCCGCCGCGCCCTCTGCCAGGGCGGCCCCGGGGCCGCTCAAGAGCATAAGCCCCGCCAGCACCGCCGACACTATGCGGCGCCCCGCCGCCAGCCAGCGCCATCCCGCCATCGCCAGCACCCTCCGCCGCGGACCCACCACAGCGACCGCCTCCAACTGCAATCCTGGCTGGCAACGTTCGACAGAGACGGCTGGTTATCCTGCCTGGCCTTGAGCCACTCCGTCTCGCGGCGGCGGTTGGTAAAAAACGAGCCTCGGCGGGATAGTATGGGCGGATCAGCCGGGATAAACCCAAACGGCCTCGTTCTCCACCGTCCGGTAGAGGCGGGTGCTCTGCATCGCCGCCCACTCATCCACCGTGTAGACGAGGACGTCGGCCGAGACCGGCAGGCCGGTGGCGTCGAAGGCGGCTGGCCGCCGTTCAAAAGGCAGCCCGGAG
The DNA here is from genome assembly GCA_037440685.1 of Clostridiales bacterium. Taxonomy (GTDB): domain Bacteria; phylum Bacillota; class Sulfobacillia; order DYIH01; family JBBITQ01; genus JBBITQ01. The sequence continues at coordinate 13 of JBBITQ010000068.1, read as the reverse complement.
GACTCCAGGAGGA
>JBBITQ010000067.1:1012-6873 GCA_037440685.1 Clostridiales bacterium | reverse complement strand
GAGGGATTCCTGGAAACCCGCCGCGATGACGAGAAATGGCCGGTCCAGAGCGCGATACAGCGCCGCCAAAAGGAAGGTCAACTGCCCCGCCGGCAAACCGAAAGCGGCCTGGCGGGGGTGGCCCTTGTTCAACCCATCGCACAGGGATCGGTACTCGGGTGTTTCATCCCACAGGGCGGAAAAGGCCTCGGGCCCACGCATGCGCCGACGTGCCTCCCGGTCCTCACGAGTTCGCTGTCAGAGATTATAGCGGCGCATGGCCACCTCGTAACCTTCCGCCAGCAGGGTGAGGACGGCCTGGCACGCGCGGTCGAGCGCCGCGTCCAGCAGCCCCCGCTCCTCGCGAGCGAACGGTTGCAGGACGTACTCGGCCGGCGTCACGCCGGCAGGCGGCCTGCCGATGCCCACCCTGACCCTGCCGAACTCCTCGGTGCCCAATTCACCGATCACCGACGCCACGCCGCGATGGCCGCCGGCGCTCCCTCGCCTCCGCACGCGCAAGCCGCCGGCAGGCAGGTCGAGGTCGTCGTAGACGACCACGATCTCCCCTGGCCCCAGGTGCAGGCGCCGGGCCGCGTGGACCACCGCCCGCCCGCTCAGGTTCATGAAGGTTAAGGGCTTCAACAAGTACACGTCCCGTCCCGCCCAGCGGGCACGGGCCAGCATCCCCGGGAACGGTTCCTCGCGCCACGCGGCGCCAAGGGAGGCCGCCAGCCGGTCCACCACCATGAAACCGGCGTTGTGGCGCGTGTCAGCATATCGTGGGCCGGGGTTGCCGAGCCCCACGACCAGCCGCACGGGAGCGGGCGCGTCACGTGAAGAGGGCGCTGACTGACTCATCTTCGTGAATGCGCCGTATGGCTTCCGCCAGCAGAGGGGCGATGGAGAGCACCCGGATCAGGTTCCCCCTCCGCTCCGGCGGGACCGGGATGGTGTTGGTGACCACCACTTCCTTGATGGGGGCCTCCTGCAGGCGCTCGTAGGCCGGGCCCGAGAGGACGGGATGGGTACAGCACACGTAGATATCCCCGGCTCCCCTCTCCTTGAGCGCGATCGCCCCCTGGGTGATCGTCCCCGCGGTGTCGATCATGTCGTCGACCAGGATCACGTTGCGCCCCGCCACAGGGCCGATGATGTTCATGACCTCCGCCACGTTCGGTTCCGGGCGGCGTTTGTCTATGATCGCCAGCGCCACGCCCAGCCGGTCCGCCATCTCCCGCGCCCTGGGCACACCGCCGGGGTCCGGGGAGACGACCACGGCGTCGGGCAGGTTCTTCTCCGCGAAGTACTTACCCAGGATGGGGATACCGGTCAGATTATCCACGGGGATGTCGAAGAAACCCTGTATCTGGCCGGCGTGCAGGTCCACGGTGAGGACGCGGCGCGCGCCCGCCACCGTGATCAGGTTGGCCACGAGCTTGGCGGTGATCGGTTCGCGCCCGCGGGTCTTGCGATCCTGCCTAGCGTATCCGTAATAAGGGATCACGGCCGTGATGCGCCGGGCGGACGCCCGCCGGAAGGCATCGATCATGATCAGGAGTTCCATGAGCGTCTCGTTTGCCGGCTGGCAGGTCGGCTGGATGACGAAGACGTCATCGCCCCGCACGTTCTCGTTCACGACGAGGCGAACCTCTCCGTTGCTGAAACGCCCGAGCTCGCAGTCCCCCAGCGGGATGCCGATGTGCTGGCATATCTCCAGCGCCAGCTCCCTGTTGGCGGTACCCGAGAACACCTTCAGGCGGCCATAACGCGGTTCCAACCGTACCTCACCCTCCACTCGAGTCGCCACGCTCGGACCCGCTCCGGTGGCCGGGCGATTGGACCCGGCTGCCCGGCCGCACGTGGGCATGAGGCCCCACGACGCACCCGTCCCCTACCTGGCTGGACTCGATGACCGAATACGTCACGTGCACAGCATCGCCCAGGCGGCTGGACGAGATGTGCGCCCCGGGACCGATGCGGCAATCCCGGCCGACCACCGTGGCTCCCGAGAGGGAGCTGAACGGCATGATAACGGTGTCGCGCCCGACGCATGCACGGGGATCGATCCAGGTCGACGCCGGATCCACCACCGTCACCCCCTCCTCCCACAGACGACGCACAACCCTCTGGCGCAAGGCCGCCTCCGCCGCGGCCAGGTCCGACCGGGTGTTGACACCCAGGACCGCATCCACGTCGTCCGACCGCACCGTCTCCACGCCGTATCCTTCGGCGCGTAGGATGGGGATCACGTCCACCACGTAATATTCTCCCTGGGCGTTGGCGGGCCGCACCTGGCCCAGCGCCGCAAAGAACGGCCCGGCACGAAAGCAATAGATGCCGGGGTTGACTTCCCGGATGGCCGCCTCGGCGGGAGAAGCGTCCGCTTCCTCGACGATGCGCACGAAGCGGCCCGCCTCGTCCCTCACGATACGACCGTACCCCCGAGGATCGGCCAACTCTACCGTGAGTAGGGTGGCCGCCGCCGCAGACCGCCGGTGCACTTCAACCAAGTGGCGGATGATCTCCGGCGTGAGCAAAGGAGTATCGCCGTAGAGCAGGACGACATCCTCACCATCGCTCACAAGGGGCCGGGCCTGAAGGGCGGCGTGGCCCGTCCCCAACTGCTGCTCCTGGACGGCGTACTCCACCCTCTCCCCCAGGACTCTCCTGACCGCCTCCTGCTGGTGGCCGACGACCACGATGCACCGCCCTATGCCGGCCTCCCGCAGGGCGTTCAGCACGTGTTCCACCATGGGAACACCCGCAACCGGGTGCAACACCTTCAGCAGCCCGGACCGCATGCGCTTGCCCAAACCCGCAGCCAGGATCACCCCTACGGCGTTCGCCATGACTACCCCTTCCCACGGGCCGCACGGCCCGGCCTACCCGCAATCCCAGGATATTATACAAGCAAACGGCGGCCCTCCGGCGCCTGCGTGAAAAAAGCGTCGTGATGAGGAGGATTCCGTTCCCGAGTGGCGAAAGAGAAGGTGATGGTAATTTATGGATAGGAGGTGAGAGGATGGAAATCACATCGGTGCGGATCAGGCGCGCCCACGGCGACCAACGGGTCAAGGCCGCCGCGTCCATCTGCCTCGACGGGCAGTTCGTCGTCCACGACCTGCGGGTGATCGAAGGGCCGAACGGCCTTTTCGTCTCCATGCCGGCCCGCAAGACAGGCTCGGGCGACTACCGCGACATCGCCCACCCCGTGACGGCCGAGGCGCGGGAGCTGATCCAAAAGGCGGTGCTGGAGGCCTACCGGGCGTGGCTGGCAGCGCAACCCGCGCCGGAGCAGGCTGCCGTCTAGCGCAACCGGCGCGTGGAAAGGGCGGAAAGGGTGGACGAAAGGAGGGAGCCCCGTCAGGGGGCTTCCTCTTTTCCCCGCCCCCGGGCTACATCACCCGCACCGAGTACCCTGCCGAGCGGATGCGGTCCAGGATCTCCTCCACATGCGTCCGGTCGCGCGCCTCCAGCGTCAGCATAACCTCTGTCTCACCCAAAGGAACCCCGGGCTGCAATCGATCGTGGCCCACCGAGATCACGTTGCCCTGGGCAGCCACCACGGCGCCCAACAGGCGGTGCAGTCCGCCGGGGCGGTCCGGGACGGTAGTCAGCACCCGCACGTACCGCCCCTCCTGAACCAGCGCGTGATCGATGATGCGCGCCAGCAGGTTGACGTCGATGTTGCCACCCGAGGCGATCAGAACCGTCTTCAGCCCCGGCAGCTCCAGACGACCGCTCAGGAGGGCCGCCAGCCCGACCGCCCCCGCCCCCTCGATCACCAGCTTGCCGCGTTCCATGAAGAGCAGTACGGCCCGCGCGATCTCGTCCTCGTTCACCAGAACCATGTCGTCCACCAGGCGCTCCATCAGGTCTAGGGTCCGCTCCCGCGGCCGCTTCACGGCCAGCCCGTCGGCGATGGTCTTGGCCATCGCTATCTCCACCACCTGCCCGGCCTGGCGGGACCTGTACACGGCTGCCGCTCCCTCAGGCTGCACCCCGATGACCCTCACGCCCGGCCGATGGGCCTTGACGGCGAGGGCCACGCCACAGATCAGACCGCCTCCGCCCACGGGAACGATCAGAACATCCACGTCCGGGAGTTGTTCCAGGATCTCTAGCCCCACGGTGCCTTGCCCGGCGATGACCTGAGGGTCATCGAAGGCGTGGATGAACGCCAAACCCCTCTCCCGTTCTATGTCCCGAGCCCTGTCATAAGCCTGGTCATAACTGTCCCCGTACAGCACCACCTCTGCCCCGTACGACCGGGTCGCCACAACCTTGGTGATCGGTGCCCCCTCGGGCATCACCACCACACAGGGGATCCCCAGCCAGCGCGCGGCCAGTGCCACCCCCTGGGCGTGGTTGCCGGCCGAAGCCGTCACTACACCGCGCTCCTTCTGACCGGCAGCCAACTGGCAGAGCTTGTTGTAAGCACCACGGATCTTGAAAGAACCGGTCTTCTGGAGGTTCTCCGCCTTCACATAGACCTGAGCTCCCGCCAGTCCCTGAAACGCCTCGAACTTCAGGAGGGGCGTACGGTGAACCCGCCCCTGGACGTGCAGGGCAGCCTCCTCCACATCGTCCGCCGTGATCCCGGCTACGACCTCCTCCACTCACCCACCCCCAGCGGCCGTCAGCCTTTCGCCAGTAACCGCCGCACCAGCTTGAGATCCTCCGGCTTGTCAACGTCCACCCCGACCTCGGGGTACTGCACAACGACCGCCCGCCCCACGTGGCCCGTAAGCCGGAGGAACAGGGTCTCGATGTCCCGGATGCTCGCCCGTTTGCACACGAATTTGGCCAAGATCCCGGGCCCCAGCAACCAGGCCAGGCGCCACGGGCTCTTCCGGGCCGCGTAGAACCGGTCCAAGAGCTCGAGCAGGACGGGCACGAGCGCCGGGGCCACCAGGAAGATGTTCCCCCCGGTAAAGGTGCCATCTGTGAGCGTAGCGTACGTGCGCCTCATCCCGGGGAAGCGGGCCTCGCACACTGATCGTTCCACCACGGGGTAGTGCAGTGACGCGGGGACCTGCTCGCACGCAGAGAGGAAAGCGTCGACGATCGGTCCGGTGATCAAGGGCACGTCACAACCTGCCACCAAGACCGGATTCCCGCCATTGCCGGGCACCAGCGCCGCGAAGCCCCGGCGCAGGTTCTCCGACAGGCTCTCACCGTTCTCGACCAGGACGACCTCCCCGGGCAACACTGCCCGCAACGGCTCGGGCGGGCCGACGACGGCAACCCGGTCCACACGGGTAGCAGCTCGCAAAGCTTCCACCACATATATCACCATGGGACGACCGTCGATGTCTATCAAGGCTTCCCACCGTGCCTCGCTCACCCCGCTAAAGGCGCCCACGTTCGGCCGCCCCGCCAGCACCAAGGCATCGGCCCTCATCTCCCCGCTCCTCCTGGTCCGTGCGGCATCAGCCCAACACCCACAGGACTGAACTCCGTCACTATGACCGCTTCCATCCCGTCGCCCACCGCGCCGGCTATGCGCTCCGCCTCCTCGCGGCTCCGCGCCAACGCGAACACCGTCGGCCCGCTGCCCGTCATCAGCACGCCAGGCGCTCCTACCCGACGCAACTGCTCCTTGAGTTCCCCCACCTCCGGGTGCAGGGCCACGGTCACCGCTTCTAAGGCATTGCCCAAAGCCGTGCACACGCCGGGGAAATCCCCCGCCTCCAACGCCCGTCTCATGGCGTCCACATCGGGGGGCCGCCGACTCCCTCCCGACGCGTCGAACATCCGGTAAACGGCAGCCGTGGACACCCCAAACGGTGGCTTGACCAGCACCACCGGCCATCTGCCGGGAAAGGGCAGCGGCCTGACCAATTCGCCGCGCCCTGCCGCCAGGGCGGTGCCCCCCC
>JBBITQ010000067.1:0-1002 GCA_037440685.1 Clostridiales bacterium | reverse complement strand
AAGAACGGGACATCCGAACCCACCTCTGCCCCGATCGCCCCCAACTCCGCCAGGCCGAGCCCCAACCCCAGAAGCACGTTGACACCCCAGAGGACGGCAGCAGCATCGCTCGACCCCCCACCCAACCCGGCCGCCACCGGGATGCGCTTGATCAGGCGTACCCGCACCGGACACTCCCTCCCGAGGAAACGCTCCAAGGCGCGCAACGCCAGCAAAGCCAGGTTGTCGTCTCCCCGCGGAAGCGCCGGTGCCCCCGTCCCCTCCGAGGCGCACTCCAACGCCAACCGCGCCTTCTCGTCCTCTTCCGGCCCACCGCTCATAACCCGTTCCACGACAACGGTGTCGCACAAGGCGAGGGACTGCATGACGCTGAGGATCTCGTGGTAACCGTCAGCGCGCCGACCGCGGACGTCCAGGCTGAGGTTGATCTTGGCAGGAGCTGCCACCTTTATAGTCTGCATGTTATGTGACAATTCTCGTGCACAATCCCGAAACCCTTCCACGATTGACCGCACCCACGCGGACGAAAAAACGGCCACGTGATACGTGACCGTCCTCGGGAGAATGGCTCCTCCTGTTACCCCGTAACCGTGGCCGTGACCCGCCCTAAGAGACGGGAAAGCTTACGTTCTTTTCACCCTGCTCGCCGTAAAAGGTGAGCTTGACCATCTCGGTGAGCACGTCAGCGTAGGTGTATGTGACCCGGCGGGTGGAAGAACCTTCATCCAGCCTGATCACGAACAGGCTGGGGTACGTCTTCTCCAGCGTGCCCTCCCGCTCCACGACCTGGCGCCGGCCCTTGTTGGCCGTCACCCTAACCCGCTCCCCCACTAGACCGTCGAGCCCCTTCTTGATATCCAGCAACGGATCCCGCCCAGAGGAAGTCACTTTTGCACCCCCTTCGGGTCTCTAAGCCACCAAAATCTTAGCAGATCGCGACCTTGATGTCGAACTTGCCCCGGTTCAGTGGACACCTCAAGGCTTGGGGTTAGATCATGATCT
>JBBITQ010000066.1:6418-6876 GCA_037440685.1 Clostridiales bacterium | reverse complement strand
GAACTCGTCCGCTACGTCGGTCAGCTCCTCAACCGCTGACCGCGTCCGTCCCCAGGGACGGGGCAATCCTTTGTCGTGAGCCGGAAGGAAACCGGGCTGTTGCAACCGAATTAACAGCTACGCCGTAACGACTCAGGAGGGTCGGGCCGTGTGGCGGGTGGTATACATTGCCCCCAGCGGAATGGTCGCTGAGACGATCAAGGACTTCCTCACGCGCGAAGGCTTCCTGGTGACGATCCGGCCGGCCGGCATCGGCGACGCCGGCGCCGTGCGCCCCTTCGAGGTGCTGGTGCCGCAGTCCGAGGTGGAGGAGGCCCACGAGGTCCTCAGTCAGTTCCTCGCGTCCCGCAACGCATCGCCCGGTGGGGAGGAGTGAGGCGGTTGCGCCTGTCGAGCAGAGTGAAGGCGGTCAGCCCGTCGCCCACGCCGCCGAGCGCGCCGCCACGTTGCCCGACGTC
>JBBITQ010000066.1:0-6408 GCA_037440685.1 Clostridiales bacterium | reverse complement strand
ACGGTGGCCATGGACGCCAAAGCCAAGGAGATGCGGCGCCAGGGCATCGACGTGATCAGCTTCGGGGTGGGCGAGCCGGACTTCGATACCCCGGCCGACGTCAAGGCGGCGGCGGTGGCGGCCATCGAGCAGGGTTTCACCAAATATACGCCGGTGCAGGGGATCCCCGAGCTGCGTCAGGCCATCGCGGCGAAGCTGAAGCGGGACAACGGGCTCGATTACGCGCCGGAGCAGATCCTGGTGTCCTCCGGGGCGAAGGAGTCGGTGTATCACGCGGTGATGGCCCTGTGCGAGGCCGGCGACGAGGTGATCATCCCGGCCCCATACTGGGTTAGCTATCCCGAGCAGGTGAAGCTGGCCGGCGCCACGCCGGTGTATGTGATGGCGGGGGCGGAGACGGGCTTCAAGGTCACGCCCGAGATGCTCGAGCGGCACGTGACGCCGCGCACCCGCCTCCTCATCCTGAACAGCCCGTCCAACCCCACCGGGGCCGTCTACAGCCGCGCGGAGCTGCAGGCCCTGGCTGAGTTCTGCGTCGCGCGCGAGATCGCCGTCATCTCCGACGAGATCTACGAGAAGCTCGTGTACGAAGGCGAGCACGTGAGCATCGCCTCCCTCGGCCCGGAGATCAAACGGCTCACGGTGGTGATCAACGGCCTGTCCAAGAGCCACGCCATGACCGGGTGGCGCATCGGGTACGCCGCCGCCGAGCCCGAGGTTATCAAGGCCATGGCCTCCTTCCAGAGCCACTCCACCACCCACCCGGCCTCCATCGCCCAGAAGGCGGCTGTGGCCGCCCTCAACGGTCCGGAGGACGCCGTCGCCGCCATGCGCGAGGAGTTCCGGCGGCGCCGGGACTACATCGTCGACCGGTTGGGCCAGATCCCCGGCTTCCGGGTGAACCGTCCGGCCGGCGCGTTCTACGTGTTCCCCAACGCGGAACCGCTCCTCGGCCGGCGCATCGGCGGGCGCGAGGTCCGCACCGACCTGGACCTGGCCGAGGCGCTGCTCACCGAGGCCCGGGTGGCCGTGGTGCCCGGCACGGCCTTCGGCGCCCCGGGCCACCTGCGCATCTCCTACGCCACGAGCATGGAGCGGATCAAGGAGGGCCTGGACCGCGTCGCGGCGGCGCTGGCGCGCTGATCGCCATGGTTGTCACGCGCGCCGGTCAGGGGCGAAATACCTCGGCAGGATCGCATGCGAAGTCCGGCAGCACCGGCGAGCGGACGGGTGTTCCCGGCGTGAACACCCCCGCTGCCTCGTAGCGCGGCTCCGCCCCCGCGTTTCCCGCAGCGCTCGCATCGCTCAAGGCGAAGACCTCCACCGTTTGTCGTTCCGGATCCACGATCCAGAATTCGGGGGCGCCGCAGGCGGCATACTGCTTGAACCGGAACACGCGCTCTTTGGCACGGGCCGGCGACGTCCCCCGGCCGGCATGCGCTCGCGGGTGCGGACCACTACCCGTCACCTTCCCCTCGGCTCCTGACATCCAGATCATACCATGTCCCCCGTGGTGGGTCAACGACCTCCCCGGGGGAAAAGAACACCTGGGGCTGTCCCGTGACGGGATGGGACCCGACGACGGCCGCGATGCCGTAAACGGAGCGGAGCAGTTCGGGCGTGATCACCGCTTCCGGCCGCCCCCAGCCGGCGATCACCCCGCCGCGCATCACGGCCACGCGGTCGGCGAAGAGGGACGCCAGGTTCAGGTCGTGCAGGACGACCACCGCGCCCAGCCCCCTTCGCCTGGCGAGCCGCCGCAGCAATGCCAGGACGCTCAGCTGATGGCCCGGGTCGAGGTGGGCCGTGGGCTCGTCGAGGAGGAGAAGGCGCGGCTCCTGCGCCAGGGCGCGGGCGATGGCCACCAGGCGCGCCTGGCCGCCGCTGAGCGCCGTGACGGGGCGGCTGGCCAGGTGCGCCACGCCCACCGCGGCCATCGCCTCTCGGATGCACGCGCGGTCACGGGCAGACGGCGGCGCGAACCGGCCCATGTGGGGGAGGCGGCCCATCTCGACCACCTCCGCCACGGTGAATTCGCTGTGGAAGCCGCTTTCCTGCGGCACGACCGCCACGAGGCGAGCCAGGTCCCGCCGCGGCATCGAGGCGACGTTCGTGCCGCCGATGAAGACCCCTCCGCCCGCCGGGCGGAGGACGCCGCTCATGACCTTAAGCAGGGTGGACTTGCCGGCCCCGTTGGGGCCCACCAGGGCGACCAGCTCGCCGGCCATCACGTCCAGGCTGGCGCCGCGCAGGACCTGCTGCGCCCCGTAGGAGAAGGTGACGCCGTCCACGCGCACCAGCACCGCGGGCGCCCGCTCGTCCCGGGGCGCTGCCACCGCTAGCGTCCCCCCTCGCGCTGACCCGTCAGGAGGAGGTAGAGGAAAAACGGCCCGCCGGCCAGCGCCGTGAGGATGCCGAGAGGGATTTCGGCCGGAGCCAGGAGGACCCGCGCCAAGAGGTCGGCCACCACCAGGAAGGCGCCGCCGGTGAGGGCCGCCATGGGCAGGAGGAAGCGGTGATCCGGCCCCACCAGCAGCCTGGCCACGTGAGGTATCATCAGGCCCACGAAACCCGTCACGCCCGCGCAGGCGACCGCCACGGCGGTGAGCAGGCCCGAGGCGAAGGCCAGCCGGCGCTTGAGCGGTTCGACCGGCACCCCCAGCGTCAGGGCCTGTTCCTCTCCGAAGAGCAGGGCGTTCAGTTCCCGCGCGTGCCAGGCGAGGATCCCCGCGCCCAGGAGGAAGTAGGGGAGGGCCGCCCAGAGGTAGATCCAGTCCCGGCCGGCCAGGCTGCCCAGGAGCCAGTGGAAGATGGGCGAGGCCAGGTGCTGGCGGCGTTCCTGGATGAGCACGACCAGCCACACCAGGGCGGAGAAGGAGGTGCCCACGGCCACGCCCGCCAGGAGCAACTGCAGGATGAAGATGCGTCCGCCGCGAGTACCCAGGCGGTAGACCAGCCCCAGGGCCAGGAGCGCGCCGGCGAAGGCCGCCGCGGGCGCCAGCCCCACGCCGACGGCGTGCCACGGGGCCTGGAACGTGAAGGCGAGGGCCGCCCCCAGGGCGGCGCCGGAGGCGATGCCCAGCACATACGGATCGGCCAGCGGGTTGCGGAAGAGGGCCTGGGCGGCGGCACCGGAGAGGGAGAGGGCGGCGCCGACGAGGGCGGCCAGGAGCACCCGCGGCAGCCGCACGTTCCAAAAGATGACGTGTTCCGGCTGCAGGGGCTGGCCGGCGGCTACGGCGGCGATGGCGGCGCGCATGTCGCCGGCGGAGATGGGCACGGACCCGGCGGCGGCGCCTGACACCACCGCCGCCGCCAAGGCCGTTCCCGCCAGTCCCAGCATGCTGGCTCGCCGCATGGGACGTCAGTTCCCCGCCGCGAGTTCGGGGTGCATCTGATCCACGAGCCGCTCCAGGGCGTCGAAGAGGCGCGGCCCGGGACGCGACACCTCGTTCTCGTCGACCAGGATCACGCGCCCCTCCCGGACGGCGCGGATCTGCTCCCAGTTCCGGCGCCGTCCCTGTTTGAGGTCGGCGGCCGACTGGGCGAAGGGCGTGACGATCACGTCCGGGTTCCTGGCCAGCAGCGTCTCCAGGCTGAACTGGGGGTAGGGCTGGGCCGTGTCCGCGGCGATGTTCTCGCCGCCCGCCGCCTCGACGAGGTCGTGGGCGAACGACCCCGGTCCGGCCGTGATCAAGGGATCCGGCCATATCTCGAAGAACACCTTCGGGCGGGAGGTGGCGCGGGCTGCCCGGTCCCGAGCGCGGCGCAGCCTTTCCTGGAGCTGGCGCCGCAGCGCCTCCGCCGCCCCTTCCGCGCCGGTGACGCGCCCGATGGCGGAGATGTCGTCCAGCACGTCTTCCAGGGACTTGGCGTCGACCGCGTAGACGGTCAAGCCCAGCTTCTCTAGCTGCCGGAGCACGGGCTGCTGGACACCGCCGGTGGCCAGTACCAGGTCGGGGCGCAGCCGGACCACCTTCTCCACGTCCACGTCCTGAAAGCCGCCCACTTTCTCTTTCAGCTTGGCCGCCTCGGGGTAATCGCAGAACTTGGTGACCCCCACCACGCGGTCGCCCAGGCCGAGGGCGAAGAGGATCTCCGTGTTGCTGGGGGCCAGGGACACGATGCGCCGGGGTTCAACAGGGATGGTGACCTGACGCCCGAGATCGTCCTGGACGCTGAGAGGGAATGACGCTGGCGCTGGCGCGGCAGGACGGGATGGGGAAGCCGCTGCGGTCGGCTGGGGCGCGCCGGCCGGCTTGCCGCACCCCGCTGCCAGCACGGCGGCCATGATGAGGAAAGCCATCGCCCACGCCATCCGGTGTCCGATCTGCTGCAACGGTGGCACCTCCTCAAGGTTTGACTCTGGCGCGAACGTCGGCCTGAAGGGAGGGGCCAGGGCAGAAAAAAAGCCCCCCAGGGGACAGGATCTGGAAGGGGGACTTGTGCTCCCGTGTCAGAACCTACCCCTGCCTGTCCGCGCAGGCGGCGTGACTTCCCTCGGGCAGGTCTCCTGGCTCGCAGGTCATCGCTTGGACGCCCCTTCCCGGGCCGGGGCCCAGTGGGTCCTTGCGCCGCGCTACCTGCTCACAGTTGCGGGACAGCGGCAGATTCGCACTGCCTTCCCTTTTCACCCCGGCCCGGATGGAGGACGGGGCACCCGAGAGCTCGCGTGATCTAGTTCGCCGCGGGGGACGGTTCTCCTGCCGCGCGGATGCAGATCGTCAGCAGGCTGCCGCGCGGGGGTGGGGGCCTCCCGCTGCTCACTCCCGCCTGCGAAGAGCAGATTGTTCTGCGAGAGCCTGCCCATGTGGTCATGGACGCTGCCGGCGGGGTTCTGTGCCCTCGGCCACGCCACCGCCTTTTCCGGGGAGGTCACGGAGGATCGGTTGCGGGCGCTGTTTTCCGCCTTCCAACCCCACGTGGTGGTGACGATGGGCTGGGGGCGGGAACACGCGCCGGAGAAGCTGGATCTCATCCGGGAGGCTGTCGAGTCTCATGGCGTCCTGCATATCTACTTTGCGCCCGCCATCCCTGGAGGGGTATAATGCCGGCGAAGGACTCAGCAGCGACAGCGCGCGCCGGTTCCGGGGGGCGCTGTCCCGGGGGTGTTCCGGCCGATGGCGGCGCCGATCACGCGCGAGGATATCCTGCGCGCTCTGGAAGAGGTGCGGGATCCCGAGCTGCACCGCAGCGTCGTGGAGCTGAACATGGTGCGGCAGGTCAAGATCGAGGGGCCTGTCGTGTTCGTCGAGATCGCCCTGACGGTGAAGGGCTGCCCCCTCAAGGGGCGCATCGAGGAGGACGTGCGGGAGCGTCTGGCGCGGCTGCCGGGCGTGGAGAAGGTGCTGGTCAAGCTGGACGTGATGACCGAGGAGGAGCGCCGCGCCATGTCGGAGAAACTGCACGGCAAACGCGAGGCCAGGTCGCGCCTCCTGGACCCCGATTCGCCCACCACGGTGATCGCCGTGGCCAGCGGCAAGGGCGGCGTGGGCAAGTCCACGGTGACGGTGAACCTGGCGGCGGCCCTGCGGCAGGAGGGTCACGCGGTGGGCGTGCTGGACGCCGACATCTACGGGTTCAGCATCCCGCGCATGCTGGGGGTGACCGGCCAGCCGCAGGTGATCGACCGCGCCTTGGTGCCGCTCGCGGCCGACGGCATGCAGGTCATGTCCATGGGGTTCTTCGTCGACGAGCACACCCCCATCATCTGGCGCGGGCCCATGCTGGCCGGGGCGGTGGACCAGATGTTGAACGATGTGCTCTGGGCCGACCTGGACTTCCTTCTCGTGGATCTGCCGCCGGGCACCGGCGACGTGGCGCTCAGCCTGGTGCAGCGGCTCCCGCGCAGCAAGGTGCTCCTGGTCACCACGCCGCAGGCGGCCTCCTACCACGTGGCCGCCCGGGTGGCCTACCTCGCCAGGAAGACTGGCCAGGAGATCCTGGGCATCGTGGAGAACATGTCCTATTTCAAGTGCCCTCATTGCGGCGAGGAGACGGACATCTTCGGCGGCGGCGGAGCGGCGGAGCTCGCCCGGGAGCTGGGCGTCCCGGTGGTGGGGCGGATCCCGCTGGAGACCGGCGTGCGGGAGGGCGGCGACGTAGGGCGGCCGGTTGTCCTGGCGGACCCCGAATCCCCAGCGGCCCGCGCCTTCGTCACCGTGGCGCGCGAGGTGGCGCGGCGGTGCGGGGCCAGGGGAGCGGCCGGTGCCGCCGAGGAGCCCGCCCCCGTCGTTCCCGAGCAGTACTGATCGCGGTCGGAGAGGTGTGGCCCCGATGAGCCAGGATTACGAGATCGCCCGGAGGATCGACCTGCGCGGGACTCCCTGTCCCATCAACTTCGTGAAGACCAAGCTCGCGTTGGAAGGGCTGGCGGCCGGCCAGGTGCTCGAGGTGATCCTGGACCTG
>JBBITQ010000065.1:5686-6883 GCA_037440685.1 Clostridiales bacterium | reverse complement strand
CAATCCGAATCCTCCCCGCATGGCCGACAGCCGTCACCTCCGCAGGTCGGCGGCGGACATGGCCGGGATGCTGCCGAGCACGGGCAGCCCCAGTTCCCGCTCCACGTCCTCGGTCGTCTTGATCGTGTTATCCAGGTGTTCCATCAGGAAGGCCAGCGCGACCCCGCCCATCAGACCCAGGATGAGCGCCACAGCCAGGTTCAGAGCCTTCCTGGGCTTGACCGGCTTGGCCGGCTGCAGCGCCGGGGAGATCACTTCGATGTTCACCTGGCCCAGGTCCACCGACCGGGCGATGCGCGTCTCGGTGATCTTGCCCGCCAGGAGGTCGCGGGTCTGGGCCAGGCGGTCGGCCTCCGCCTGCAGCCGCTCCCGCTCGGCCCGCCGGCTGGCAAGCTCCGCCTGGAGGCTTTTGAGGTCTTTCTCCAGCATAGCGATGGCCTGGCCAAGGGCGGCAGCCTCGGCCCGCTTCTGGGCCAGCTCCACCCGCCGACCTTCCGCGAGCCGGGCCAGCTCGCTCCAGGCCGGGTTGAGCTCCGTCCGCTGCCCTCCCCCCTCCGTGGCCACGGTGACCTCGCGGGGGGTACGGGCCAGTGCCTCTTCGGCGCTGGCCAGCCCGGCCGCCAGCAGGGTGATGTCCACCTGCGCCTGCCGCGCCTGGGTCTGGTAGCGGTTCAGGTCCTCGGAAACCGTTTTCAGCTGGAGGGCCAGGAAGTCAACCCCCCGGGGCTGGGAATCGAAGTCAGACAGCTTCTTGCGCGCCTGGGCCAGGTCGCGCTCCACCACCTTGACCTGCTCCTCCAGGAACTGCACCGACCGGCCGAGCTGGTCCTGGTTGGTCTCGGAGACGAACTTCAGGAACTCCCGGGTGAGGACATTGGCCAGTTCGGTGGCCAGGGCGGCGTCGGTGTCGCTGACGGTGATCTGGATGAGGTTGGTGTCCTTCACCGCCTTGGCTTGGACCATCCGGGCCAGGCGGTCGACGGGGAAGGCGGCGGGATCGAGATTCATCGCCTTGGCAGCGCGTTTCAGCATGTTCTCGCTGGTGAGCTGGCTTACGTACGTGTTGATGGTGAGCTGCGGCAGGCGCGCGAGGTAGTTGACGATGCCCTCCAGCCCGACGGCGTCGTTGGGAGTGACGCGCTGCTGCTGCGGGTTCACCGCGTTGGCCACCAGGATGGTGGCCCGCGCCTCATACAC
>JBBITQ010000065.1:3045-5668 GCA_037440685.1 Clostridiales bacterium | reverse complement strand
CTCAGGACGCCGCTCGTGGCCACGGCCAAGGCGGTGACCAGGGCGACCACCCAGCGCCGTTTCCTCAGGATGCGGAAGTATTCCCGGAGATCGATCTCGTCCGCGGCCAGGAGTTGCTCTTCGGGCATCGGCAGCCTTATTCCCCCGCTCAGATTAAACTTCCGCTGGTATACACGACATACAATTTTACTCCAAAATTCGCGCTGTTGTGGCGTTCACCTTGTCACCCGCCACCTGAGAGGCGGGGCGCTTCCAGCAACTCGTCCAGGGCCGGACGCAGCTCAGGGGCGACGTCCACCCGCTCCCCCGCCCGCCACCGCACCGCAGCCAGCCAGAGCCTGGCCACCGCTCCCACCTGCCTGTCGCGCGTCAGGGGCTCCAACGCCTCCGCAGCCCGTCCGTCCTCACCCTTGAGGTACAGCGCCTGGGCGGCAGCCAGGCGGATGAGAGGGGTTACCTGCGGCAGCGCGCCCCGCGCGCGCCAGCCGTTGCCGCCGCGCCGCCCCTCGACGCGCGCCGGCAGCTCCAACGCCTTGCCGATGTACGCCTCGGCCCGGTCGCGCTCCCCGTAGCGGAGCTGCGCCTGAGCGGCGGCCACGTACGCCACCGCCAGGCGCTCGTAGGGAAACGTGGCCAGGGGCAGCATCTCCGCCAGGCGCTCGGCCTGTTCCGCCACCAGGTCCGGCTTGCCCTGGAGGGCGAAGACCTCCGCCGCCCGCATCGCCACCCGTATGTCGTGCGGCTGCAGCGCCAGCGCCTGCCGCACTTCCTTCTCCCCGCGCTCCAGGAGGTCCCCGCGCCCCTGGGCAACACCGGCGACGCTCAGGATCTGCCCCAGGTCCAGCCGGTAGCTTGCCCGGCGCGGGTCGAGCGCAGCGGCGGTCGCCAGCTTCTCCGCGGCGGACTGCAACTCTCCTTCAGCCATCAGCCTGGCGCCCTCCGCCCCGGCCTGGCCGGCCTGGTAGAGGTGGACGCTCGGCAGCGCCAGCGAGAGGGCCGCCAGGGCTGCTGCCACCGCCCACGCCGCTCCCGCCATCGCTCTCGTCCCTGCCTCCCTGTGCCCGGTCCGGGCCATCCCGGCCATCTCCAGGCCCGCCACGCTGCCGAAGACGGTCCAGAGGGTCAGGGCTATGGCCGGCAGGGAGAGATCGAAGTCGCCCACGCTGTGGAGGCCCAGGGCCAGGGCGGCCACCCCCAGGCCTGCCGGCAGGGCAACGGCGGCGGACACCGCCTCCATCTCCCTCCGGAGCAGCCGCCACGCCCCGCGGAGGAAGAACCCCCAGGCGGCCAGGAAGGCCGCCGCGCCCACGGCACCCGCCTCCAGCGCCACCTGGAGGGGGGCGCTGTGCACCTCGGTCGTCCAGTAAAGGGAGCGTTGGTACAGGTGATACAGGGCGTTCCAACCGCCACCCCCTGTGCCCAGGAGCGGGTGATCGCGCCAGATGCGGAGGGCATCGCGCATATACTCCTTCCGGCCCACGACGCTGGCCTGCCCGGGGTCGATGGCCTCCGCCCGGTAGACGACGCTCTCGGGCAGGATCTGCGAGGCCGGGGTGGGCAGGGCGGTGGCCGTGTAGGCGAAGTAGAAGGCGGCCACGGCGCCGACATAGGCGATGGCCAGCCAGACGGCGAGACGGCGTGTCTGCGGCCGCAAGGGCCGCGCAGCCAGCAACCGCGCCCCCCACTCGTAGAGGGGGACGAGCGCGGCGGAGAGAACCAGGCCCGCGACCAGCGCCTTGACGCCGTGCCACCCGGGCGTCCCCGCTCCGGGGAGCACCGACCGCATGGCGATCCCGGCCAGGACCAGCGCCAGACCCTGGGCATAGAGGGCGCGCCAGCGCTGCGCGGGCGGCAGGGCGGCCAGGAGCAGCGCCAGTCCCGCCAGGCCCGCCAGCCACGCCCCCCGCGACAGCGTGCCCAGGAGCGCCGCCAAGCACAGGAACAGCGCCGCGCCGCCCGCCGCCTGCCATGCCGCCTGCCCCCCCGCGGAGAGCAGGGCCAGGAGCAAGAGGTCCGCCAGCACCAGGTAGCCGCCCAGGGCGTTGTGGTATTGAAGCGTGGAGAGGATCCTCCCGCTCGCTAGCGCCCCGGGGAAATCCACCACGCCGGCGGCGGACAGGACACCGAGGGCGGCCACCATGGTGGCCGACACCACCATGGCATAGGCGAGCACGGCGGCCGCCCGCGCCGGGGACCAACGCGCCGCGCCCCCTGCCCTGCCCCTTCCCGCATTGCCGCCGAGCCCCGGCGCGGCCACGAGGCGCGAGGCGCAGTAGTAGGCCATGAAGTACGCCCCGTATTTCAGGGCTTCCCCGTACGCCGCGCGCCGGTCGGCCGCGACGAGGTAGGACAGGCCGTAGGACAACGCCAGGGCCAGGAAGGCCCAGTCCAGCGGGTGCCGCCCCAGGAGCGGCCGCCGCTCCAGGACCTCCTGCCAGGCCACCAGCACGAATGCCGCGGCTATCAGGATCTGTGCCGGCAAGAGGTCCGGCTCGAAGAAGAGGCCCCGGAAGACGGGGCCGGCCCAGAGCAATAGCGCCAGGACGGGCCAGGCGAAGAGACGAAGGTTCAGGTTCAGCAGGGGTCTGCGCGGATCCGACATCTCGTGGCTTTTTCGACAGGG
>JBBITQ010000065.1:0-3001 GCA_037440685.1 Clostridiales bacterium | reverse complement strand
CCCGGGGCCCTGCGGAACGGTTCTGCCCGTCGATCCATGCCCTGCAATCCACGCGTTACAGTTGCCCAACAGCGCCGAGGTACCGCTTGAGCATGGCCGCGGCTTCAGCACGGGTGGCCTCCGCCTTCGGCGCGAAGGACCCGTTCGGGAGGCCCTTCACGACACCGGCGTCGGCGGCCGCCGCCACGCCCTCGCGGGCCCAGGCGGAGATGCGACCCCGGTCGGAGAACCCGGCCAGGATGGCGCTCACCCGCTCTGGGGACACCGACTTGCCAGCGGCCTTGAGGGCGCGGGCGACCATGACCGCCATCTGCTCGCGGCTGATCCGGTCGTTGGGCCGGAAGGTGCCGTCGCCCATGCCGGTCACCACACCCGCTTTGGCCGCCGCTCCCACGACACCGGCATACCAGGCGCCGGCAGGCACGTCGGAGAAGGTCGCCGCGTCAGGCGCCTCGGGAAGGCCGAGGGCCCGCACGACCATGGCCGCGAACTCGGCCCGCGTCACCTTGCCGTCAGGGTTGAAGGCGGTGGCGCTCACGCCTTTCACGACGTGCTTGGACGCCATCACGTCCACGTCTGCGTACGCCCAGTGAGATGCCGTGTCGGTGAACCGCTTGCGGTAGGCCATGACGGTGTACTTGCTGAAGGAGTACAGTTGACCCACGACCTGGTCGGCGCCGGGCTTCACCCAGCTCTTGCGGTAGGCCCAGGCTTTGCCCTCGTGGCGGTAGAGGCCGAGGCGCGAACGATCGCCGTCCCCCACCTTGGCCGAATTGAAGGCAGCCGCCACGAGCACCGGCCTGGAGAGCGGGATGCCCTGCTCCCTGGCCTGGCTGCCGCTCCCCGCCACGGCCTTCAGGTCGAACTCAAAGACATCACCCGCCGGCGCCTGGCCGGAGGCTGCCGCCTTGAGGAGCTCCCTGGCCTCGGTCTCCCCGACCTTCTGGACGACCATCTTCACCTTGGCATCCGCGGCCAGCTTCCTGACCTCGCCCAGGTCGACCGAACCGGGAGGCAGGGTGATGGCGGCCTCGCCGGTGACGAAAGCCAGCCCCTTGCCCTTGCACTCCGCCAGGAGGTCGCTCGGGAGCTCCACCTCGTAATGCGCGGCCTTGACCTGCTCGGGCGGCCGGATCTCCAGCGTATCGCCCTTGGTCTTGTCCAGGGCCTCGCACACCTTGCCCGTGTCCAGAGCCAGGGTGGCCTTGTCGCCCTCGACCGTGATCGTACCGGTGTCGGTGTTGACCGTGGTCGGCGCCGGCGTGCCGCCTCCCGACGGCGTGGTACCCGACGGCGTTGGTGGTCTAAAGCGCAAGTCCAAATAGATCGACTGGTACACGGTCTCGTAGATGTAGGCATACACCGATTCGGACGTGGTGGGGATACTGATCCCAACTGCGGGGAGATATTCTAGCGTCAGCGTACCGTCGTAGACCTGGGCGTAAACCTGCCCGTATGCCGTATCCGCGAGCAGCACCTTGTTAGAGCCGATGTTGCCTGTGTAGTTTATGGTCAATTCAACAACGTTGTTACCGGCGGCATCTTTGAAGCTCAACTTCAACGAGAGGCTTGTGTATTGCGTGTTAGTGACAGACTTGATAGGGATTTTGACCTTTCCGGCCTCGCTGAAGTCAAGATTATCGAGCCTCGGTGTCGCCGCGCGCGCCACCCCGCTTCCCCCCACCCCGCCGGGTGTACCCGGTATGAAGGTGAGGATGAAGGCCAAGAGCACCACGAGGCAAATGTTCCCCTTCAGGCTGCGATTCCGGAACATCATGTCACCCCCTTTCCCTTGCGGATCACCCCGCCGCCCCGAGAGGGTGGCCGCATCCCGGTGGCCACGGCAGATTCAGGGCAGCGAAGGCTTGTTCCTCCATTCTACCATAACTGCTCGTTTCCTCCTGCCCGCCGGGCGCCCTGGGTGGCAGCACCTCTTCTTCTCGGAGCGATTCCTCCGCGAGCCAACTACATAGGCTGTCCTCGCCCAAGCACGGCAGCAAGCAGCCGGAAGGGCCAGTGGCTAGAAACGCCGGAAGGCGGAACACGCCGGCAGCCGGGTCCACCCCGGCGTCCTCGGCCCGGCGGGTGATCAGCCAGCGCCGCACCGCCGGATCCCCGGGCCGGGGGAAGGCCAGGAGGCCTTCCCCCGGCCGAAGCGCCGCATCCGCCTGATACTTGACCTCCACCACGGCCGCGGCGCGGGGAAAGGTTCGCTGCGTATTCCGACGTAAACCGACCACCCGTTCCAATGTCTGACCGACCGCGTCGAGGACAGCGGAGTGGTCCTGCAGGACATCGTCAACGAGAGGCGGCTGGGGTTTGAGGTCATATGGCCCGGTCGGGTACGATCCATTCCCATGTCACTCACGCGCCTCACTCACGCGCCCTGGGCAGCCATCAGGAAAGCTCCTCGACGGGATGGCGCACCGCATAGCCGCGGGACGCAGCGTTCCTGAGGAAGCGCTCGTCCAGCGTGAAAAGGGTGCAGCCCTCCCGGAGGGCCAGGGCGAGATAGGCCACGTCCCGGGTGCGGGATACCCGCAGCTCCCGCGCCAATGAGGGCGGCTTCGGCGGTTTCCGGGGAGATAAGCCCCGCAAACTCGAGGTGGCGGATGGCCGTGGTCACCTCGAAGGGCATCTCTCGCTCCTCACCTCGGCTCGGTGATCCCGCGCAGCCAGCGGCGCACCTCGGCATGGTGCTCCTGTCCCGGCACGACGGCTCTCACCAGGACCGAGGCGTTCAGGACCGCCCTCACCGGCCTTCACCCGCCAGGTCGGTGACACGGGCGGCCTCGGCTTCCTCCAGACCGCGCAGGATCTCCTCCGTGGGCACTGACACACCCTCCACCGTCAACCGCCTCATCAAGGGCTCGGTGGCCTCCACCCACGCCTGCGGGGGCAGGGTACCCTCGCTCTGCCTCGCCTCCACGAGGAACCGCCGCAGGGCCTCGCGGATCAAGGCGCTGGCGCTGGGGGGAACGGCGAAGGTCCGGCGGTACTC
>JBBITQ010000064.1:0-6942 GCA_037440685.1 Clostridiales bacterium | reverse complement strand
CAGCCGCTCCATGCCGCTACCACCTCACCGCTCGCCGCCCAGCAGGTGGTACAGCACGGCCATGCGCACCGCCACGCCGTTGGCCACCTGCTCGTAGATCGAGGAATGCACCCCGTCCGCCACGTCCGAGTCCAGCTCCACCCCGCGGTTCACCGGCCCGGGGTGCATCAGCAGGACGTCGGGCGCCGCCAGCGCGAGGCGCCGGCGGTTTATCCCCCAGAACCGCGCGTACTCGCTAGTGCTGGGGAACAACCCCCGGTCCTGCCGCTCCTTCTGGATGCGCAGCGCGATCACCACGTCCGCCCCGTCCAAGGCCTCCTCCACCATCGTGAAGGCCCGCACCCCGGCGGGGAACCCCGGGACGCGGTCACCCGCCGTCCCCGGCGGCAGGAGGGTGAGGGGCCCCGCCAGGCGCACCTCCGCCCCCAGCTTGGTCAGCCCCCAGGCGTCGGAACGCGCCACCCGGCTGTGGAGGACATCCCCCACGATGGCCACCCGCAGCCCGGCGATGCGCCCCTTCTTCTGCCGGATGGTGAAGAGGTCCAGGAGCCCCTGGGTCGGGTGCTCGTGCATCCCGTCGCCGGCGTTGATCACCGCCGCCCGCACGGCGCGGGCCAGGAGGTGAGGGGCCCCCGCCGCCGGGTGGCGGATGACGATGGCGTCGATGCCCATGCGCTCGCAGTTCAGGGCGGTGTCCTTCAGGGTCTCGCCCTTGACGACGCTCGACTGGGCCGCGGTGACGCTCACCGTGTCGGCGCTCAGGTACTTGCAGGCCAGCTCGAAGGAGTTGCGGGTGCGCGTGCTGGGCTCATAGAAGAGAGTGAGGACCGCCCGCCCGCGCAGGGTGGGGACCTTCTTGATGTCGCGGGCCATGATCTCGCCCATGGACTCCGCCGTGTCCAGCACCTGCAGGATCTCGGCCGCCTCCAGGTCCTCGAGGCCCAAGAGATGCCGCCGCGTCCACGTGGCGCTCCGGCAGGCGTCATCCACCGTCGTCCGCACGAGAATCCCCCCTCCCTGGCACGGCGAGGGGGGTGCGCGCCCAGGCGCTGATCGCCCGCCCACCCTTCCGACCTCGCCGGATCGCGTTAAAGGGTGCCTCTGCTCGCGGCTGGCGCCAGCCGTCGGCGCTACTGGGCGGCCTCGGACGCCAGCTCCATGATCATCACTTCGTCCACGCCGTCTATCTCCGCCAGCCGCACCTCGATGACCTCGCGCCGGGACGTGGGCACGTTCTTCCCCACATAGTCGGCCCGGATGGGCAGCTCCCGGTGACCGCGGTCGATCAGGACCGCGAGCTGGATCTGCGCCGGCCGGCCCAGGTCCACCAGGGCGTCCAGCGCCGCCCGCACGGTGCGGCCGGTGAAGAGCACGTCGTCGACCAGGACGACGTTCTTGTTGCTGATGTGGACCGGCACCTCGGTCTTGTGCACCAGCGGCCGCTCCGACTTGGTGGTCAGGTCATCGCGGTAGAGGGTTATGTCCAGGACGCCGATCGGCACGTCGGCACCCTCGAACTCCTTTATGTACCTGGAGAGCCGCTGCGCCAGGGGCACCCCCCGCCGCCGGATGCCTACCAGCAGCAGGTTCTGCGTGCCCTTGTTGCGCTCCACGATCTCGTGGGCGATGCGCCGGAGCGCCCGGTCCATCGCCTCGCCGTCCATGATCTGCGCCTTCTCCACCAGAGCCACGGACCTCTCTCCCTTCGGCTGCCGCATCCCGCCGGCAGCAGTGACCAGGCCATGAAAAAAGGCTTCCTGCGCGTGCAAGAAGCCTCCATCGCGTTCACCAGTCTACTTTTCATTTCAAGTTCGCCCCTTCTCGGCCTCGCCGGGCCGCCTTTAAAGGGTACAAGCCGTGGCCATGTTAGCACAGATCCGAACCGTTGTCAATGACCGCTTGCCCTGCCTCCCCGCTGGGCCGAAGCACCCCGCTGCGGCCTGGCAACCGCCTCCCGCTTGGCCCGCGCCAGCCGCATCCGGATGGCGATGATCCCGACCACGGGCATCACGAAGAGGGCCAGCCAGGCCCAGAACCACGGGCTGATGCCGCGCTTGGCCCGCTTCACGGTGATGGAGAAGTCGGCGTTGGGCGCCAGCGGGGCGCTGTTGGCGTAGATCTGGACCTGCTGGGCCATCTCCTTCGTGCCAGCACTGGCGAGACCGGGCGCCTCGGCTTCGAACTCGCCCGCCGGGACGACGATGTTGAGCTCCTTCGTCGGGTAGAGTATGGCGCGGTTGACCAGGTTGGGCAGGGACGGGAACCCCAGGCCGTACATGAACGTGTACTGCCGGGACTCGCCCGCCTTGAGCCCCTGCCTGTCGATGAACCGCTTCTCCTCGATCACCGCCTGGTCGGCCGAGACCCCCGACTGGAACATCAGCCCCATGTGGCCCGGCGCCAGGGGTATGATCACCTGCGGCTGGTCCTGGCCGCTCCTGTTCGTGACCGTCACCACGTCCACGATCATGAGGGTGATGTTGGCGAACCCCCGAGGGTTCTCCTGGATCACGATGCGCTCCTTGTCCACCTCCAGGCCGGGCGTGGCCTCGGGAGCGGCCGTCTCGGCCAGGCCTGTCACGGCGAGGGCGAGGGTCGCGACAATGGCCATCGTTGCGGCGGCAAGCCTGCGCAGCATCGGCACACCTTCTCTTTCGACCGAAACAGCGTTTGGCCGCATGATACCATCATCGCACTTCGTCAGCAATGTGTTCGGGGAGGCCTTCGACACACCGTTCCTCTCCCGCATGTTCGCCGTCCGTCATTCGGTGACGGCGGCGGAGGCTCCGCGTAGCCGTTCGAGGGCGGCGGCGAAGTCGGGGGGCAGGGGAGCCGCGAAGGTCATCTCCGCGCCAGTGCGAGGGTGCCGGAGGGTGAGGCGGGCGGCGTGCAGCGCCTGGCCCGGCAGCCCCAGGGGATTCCGCCGCGGGCCGTAGACGGGATCACCCGCCACCGGGTGCCCGGCGTGAGCCACGTGGACCCGGATCTGGTGCGTGCGGCCCGTCTCCAGGCGCACGGCCAGCAAGGCGTAACCGCCCCCGCGGCCGACGCCGGGTACCGCCAGGTTCCCGGCAGCCGGAAACCGCTCCACGACGCGGAAGCGCGTCGTCGCGGCCCGGCCCCGCCCCTCTGCCACCACCGCCATCCGCTTGCGGTGCCGGGGATGGCGCCCGATGGGCGCGGCGATCACCCCCTCCTCCGGCGGCTGGCCGTGGACCAGGGCCAGGTACTCCCGCTTCATGGTGCGCTCCTTGAGCTGTCGCGCCAGGGAGTGGTAAGCCGCCTCCCCCTTCGCCACCACCAGGAGGCCAGTCGTATCCTTGTCCAGCCGGTGCACGATCCCGGGCCGAAGCACATCGTTGATCCCGGCCAGGTCGGGACAGTGCGCCAGGAGGGCGTTCACGAGGGTCCCTCTCGCGTGGCCGGGCGCCGGGTGCACCACCATCCCCCGGGGTTTGTTGACGACGACGATGTCGGCGTCCTCGTAGACCACCTCGAGGGGGATTTCCTCAGGCCGGGCTTGGGCCGGCTCGGGCGCGGGCAGGGTCACGGCCAGGCACTCGCCCCCGCGGAGGCGGTGGCCTGGCTTCGCCACGGCCTCCCCGTCCACGCGCACGAGCCCCTCGCGGATCAGCCTCTGGGCGTGGGAACGCGTGAGGCCCAGCTCCGGCCGCGCCGCCAGGTACACGTCCAGCCGCTGGCCGGCCGCGTCCGGTCCGGCCTCCCAGGCCCGGCGCTCCCCGCCCGCGCGGCCGTCATCCACCGACCCCCTGTCATCGCCACCCGCGCCCACGGCCAACCACCCCGGCTCAGCGGGCCCGCCGTTCCGCCGGCTTCTCCCGCAAGAGGTGGAGCGCGATGAGGGCGGCTCCGGCCACGATCGCCACGTCCGCCAGGTTGAAGACCGGCCACACGCGGAAGTCGAGGAAGTCCACCACGGCGCCCCAGCGCAGCCGGTCCACCAGGTTCCCGGCCGCGCCGCCAAAGGCCAGGCCCAGGGCCGCTGCCAGGCCACGGTCGAGCCGCCGCTCCTTGAGGAGGAAGGCGGCGATGGCCGCCAGAACGCCGATGGTGATCACGACGAAGAAGGCCGTCTGATGGGCCAAGACCCCGAAGGCGGCCCCGGGGTTGAGGGAGTACGTGATGTGGAAGACGCCGGGAATGACAGGCAGGCTCTGGCCGCGCGGCAGCCGGCCCGCGACCACGAGCTTGCTGCCCTGATCCAGGGCCACCACCAGAGCGGCGAGGAGGAACACCGATGGGGCGCGCAGAGGGATCACCACGGGCCATTCTAGCACACCCGGGCGGCGCGGACCAACGCACCGCCGGCGCGCCGCTAACCCCGTCCCGTCCGGCCCGGCCCCTCCTCCTCTCGGTTCTCCTGGAGCTCCCGCTCGTCGTCGATCAGGAGCTCCAGGTCGGTCACCCCGCCGCGCCGCTCGTAGGCATCCTGGTAGAGGCGTTCGTATCCGGCGCCGTCCGGCACGTCCGCTGGCGTCTCGGACGTCCCATAACGCGCCACCTCCTGCCAGGCGTCCTCGCCGTCGTAGCCGATGTTGCCGTCCCTGTCCAGCCGGTCGTCGTCTGTGAAGGTGCGTCCGAAAGGCGGGCTCAGCAGCTCCTCCTCTATTGGACGCGCCCGCCTCCGGACCGCCTCCTCCTTCTCGAACCGCTCCTTGCAGCCCCGGCAGAGGTCGGTCTCGGGCACGGCTCGCAGCCTCTCCTCGCCGATGGGCCGGCCGCACCCGCTGCAGCGGCCGTAGCTCCCGGCGGCGATCCGCTCCAGGGCGGCGTCGATCGCCCCCAGCCGGGCATCCAACTGGCCGCGCAGCGCCAGGTCCTTGCTGCGCTCGAAGGTCTCGCTGCCGATGTCCGCCGGGTGGTTGTCGTAGGTGGAGAGCTCGCTCAGGGCGCCGCCCTGCGTGGTCTCCAGGCCGCGCTCCGAGAGGCGGTCCCGCATCCCCGTCAGGCGCTCCCGCTCATCCAGCAGCAGGCGCCGGAACTCCTCCAGCCGGGTCTGTTCCACGCGCACGCTCCCCTTTCCGCCAGCCGACCCCGGGCCGGTCCTGCGTTCCCAGCCGCACGGGGAACCCTACGGCCGCAGGCGCAGGTCCTCGTTGATGATGCGGATGAGCTGGGCGATGAAGTGGCCGATCCCGGGCAGGTTCATGATCACCGCCTGGCGCAGGACCCACAGGAGGGCCGCCCCCAGGATGGTGAAGCCCACGGCGATGCCCAGGCCGCGCGCCACCCCGGTGATGAAGCTGGTCCAGAGCACGCGACCCGGATGACGGAAGTATTCCACGAACTCAGCCACGTCCATGCGGTGGGCGGCCCACAGGAAGTCGTCGACCCGCCGCGTCAGGCGGCGCAGGAGGTCGCGGATCTCCTCCCTGTCGTCGCGGGCGGCCTCGGCCAGCCGCTCGGCCACCCCGTCGGCTCCGCCTTCGGCCGCGCGGCGCACG
This sequence comes from Clostridiales bacterium, assembly GCA_037440685.1. Classification (GTDB taxonomy): domain Bacteria; phylum Bacillota; class Sulfobacillia; order DYIH01; family JBBITQ01; genus JBBITQ01. Next base: position 1,477 of record JBBITQ010000064.1, on the reverse strand, counting down.
TCCATACGGCAGCGGCCTCGCTTTCCCCCCTATTTTGCCCAGTTTCCACAAAACGCACGGCTCGCGGAGACCGACCGGCGCGGGCGCCGCGCCCGCAGCACCTCCCGCGTCATGCCCGTCCCCCCGGAGCGGCACCCGGAGGGACCGCGTTCATGGTGTCCAGGGCCGCCAGCAGCTCCTCCGTCGTCGGCATGCCCTGCCTGGCATAGCGGATCACCCCCTCTTTGTCCACGATGTACACCGTCCGCTGGATGCTGGTGCCGTTCTCCTTGAGGGCGTCATACGCCCGGGCGACAGACCGGTCGGCGTCGGCGGCGATGGGGAACCGGAACCCGAACTTATCCGCCCAGGTCTGGTGGGACTTGAGGCTGCCGGGGTTCACCGCCACCACCACCGCGTCGCGCCTCGCGTATTCTTCCGCCGCGTCCCGCGCGGCGCTGAGCTGCTTGTTTCAACCGGGGGTGTTGTCCTTGGGGTAGAAGATGATCACCACGTTCTTCCGCCCGCGCTGCGCCGCCAGGGAGAACTCGCCCGTCGCGGTGGCCGGCAGGGTGAAATCGGGCGCCTGGGTGCCTACAGAGAGTGCCACGTCTCCGCCTCCTCGCAGCGTATTTATAGCTAATACTTAATAAACTTTTACCGCGCTGGCAACCCGCCGCTCGGCATCGGAGGAAGACTCAGTGACACCAGCCGCCCGGCGGCCAGGACCGGCACCACGTCGAAGGCATCCTGCCGGGCGCAGAAGGCCACGTCATCCCCCAGCCCCGCCTCCCGGAGCGCGCCCGCGTGGCGGCAAGAGGCCAGCGCCTCCGGCAGGCGCTCCCGGTTCTGGCGGAAGGCGTCGCGGGCCGCTAGCGCCAGGTCGTCGAGCTCCCAAGCCTCCTCCCCGCCCTCGCCCCCTGAGCCCCGCGCCAGGAGGTCCACCAGGCAGCCGGCGCAGAGGAAGTCGTCGAGGGAGAAGCGCCCCGCCGTCCCCGCGCAGACCAGCAGCGCATCCCCGCCGCCCCGCAGCCGTTCCCGGAGCAGCGCGGCCACGGCGCCGGCGTTCAGGAACGAGGCGGCGACCACCAGCCGGCCCGGCGCGCCACCTCCCCCAGCGGCAGGCCCGGCCGGATCCCCTGCGCCGGCCCCGCCAGCGTGGCCGGCCAGCGCCCGCAAGGCGCGGGTGCCGTTGGTGGTGAGGAGGACGATCGCCCGGCCAGCGACGGCCTCAGGCGTGAAATCCCGCGGCGAGTTGCCCAGGTCGAAGCCGGGGATGGGCAGCGCGCCCGCCTCCCCGGCCAGGAGGCAGGCGACCCCGGCCGCCCGCAGCTCCGCCGCCCGGCGTTCCGCCTCCTCCCGGCTCGCGCACGGGTAGACCGCCTCTGCCCCGTTCGCGCAGGCGACGGCGATGGTGCTGGTGGCCCGGAGCACGTCGATGACGGCCGCCGCCTCCCACCCCGCTGCCTCCTCCGCCAGGTCTTCCTTGCGCGCCACC
>JBBITQ010000063.1:0-7056 GCA_037440685.1 Clostridiales bacterium | reverse complement strand
CTCGCGTCAGCCGCCCGAAGATGCCCAGCCTCGTGTTCTTTTCGATGTTCCCGAGCGGCGCATCCTGATCGAGGAAGATGCCGATCTTCTCCCCCGGCTGGCCTGGCTTGCCCGGCCTGATGCCCGAGATCAAGGCCGCGACGACGGCCCCGTGGCTGACGTCGTAAGGCTGTCCGGAACCGTCGGAGACCACGTGCCCCAGGGCTGCGTACCGCCGCGAGGCGGCGTCGTAAAACGTAAGAGTGCCGACCCCGCTCGCCCCGTCCTTGATCCAGAGGCCTATCAGGTAGCGTTGCCTCCTGGCGTCGTAGGCAGGCACCACCTCCTTCTCCATCACCTGCTCCCCTCTCCGCACCATGAGGCGGACCGGTCCCCCGTCGCCGGCCCCGCTGATGAGCGCAGCCGCCGCTTCCTTGCTGCTGACCTTCTGGCCGTTCACCGCCAGGATGATGTCCCCCGGCTGGATCCCGGCCGCTCGGGCCGGCGCCACTTGGCGGCCGTCGGGGCTGTGCACGGTCTCATCGCCGACGACCAGGACGCCCTCGGCGTTGACCAGGACGCCGATGGATTCCCCGCCGGGCACCACCATGGTAGGGGACACCACGTCCACGGTGACCCGGCGGATGGGGATGAGGCCGAACAGGCGCATGTCCAGGTGGTAGCGCCCGTCCCGCAGGGGCTCGATCGCGAGAACCCCCTTCTCGACGGGCCGCCAGTCCCGTCCCGCCAGGTCCCCGCCGTTGAGCCGGATCGCGCCCTCGCGGTCGGCCCGCACGTACAACCGCACGGGGATGTGGCGGGACAGCTCCCGGGCATGGCCGCGGGTCACGCGCAGGTGATAGGGAAGGGAGGCCAGGCTCTGCAGCGGCGGCGCCGCCGCGGCGAAGAGGGCCAGGAGGGCGAACGCCAGGATGGTGTTCTGACGCCGTCTGGCCGCGAATTCGCGCTCCCTTGCCACGATATCACGCTCCTGTCGCCTTTTCTTTAGCTCGCTCACCTCCGTGGCGATAAAATCTCCGGCGCGGATGGGCCATATGCCGCTGCGGGCTACATAATTCAGAAACAATAGCTGCGCCCTCTCCCACTGCGTGCGCCGCCCGCCAGACCGCTAGTAGCTCCAGTAAAACCGCACAACGGCCATAAAAAATGGCGGCCGGTCCGCCGCCGCGCGCAGCCACTGTCGGCTGCTTTTTTAATTTTGATGCGCCTCCTCCAGCATGGCCCGCGCGTGCTCCAATGCCGCCTCTCCGGCGCCGCCGTCGAGCATGCGCGCGATCTCCGCCACCCGATCCCCCGCCTGGAGGAGCCGCGCCGACACCACCGTCCGCCCCCCGTCGGCGACCTTGGCCACGTGGTAATGGACGTCGGCACGGGCCGCCACCGCCGCCAGGTGCGTCACGCAGAAGACCTGCCGGGAACGCGCCAGCAGGGCCAGCTTGCGTCCCACCACCTGCGCCGCGCGTCCTCCGAGCCCCGCGTCGACCTCGTCGAAGACCAGGGTGGGAACCCGGTCGACGTCGGCCAGGGCCGTCTTCAGGGCCAGCATGAAGCGCGAAGCCTCGCCGCCCGAGGCCACCCGTGCCAATGGGCGCGGCGGCTCGCCCCGGTTGGCCGAGAACAGGAACTCCACGCGGTCCACGCCCGCGGCATCCCAGGCCACCTCCCCCCCGTCCACGGCCAGCCCGCCGCTGCAAGCCTGGCGGGCTAGGGCCACCTGGAACAGCGCGCCCTCCATGCCTAGGTCGGCCAGCTCCGCCGCCACCCGGACCTCCATCGCCCGCGCCGCCTCCCGGCGCCGCGCCGACAGCTCCCCCGCCAGCGCCGCCAGCTCCCGCCTCGCCTCTTCGATCTGCGCTTCCAGCCCCGCTGCCGTCTCCTCCGCGGCGGACAGGCGCTCCAGCTCGGCCGCCGCCTCGGCGCGATACGCCAACACGGCGTCAATGGTCTCCCCATACTTCTTCTTCAGACGGCGCACCAAGTCGAGGCGCTCCTCGACGGCGGCCTGCTCCGCCGGGTCGGCGGCGACGGTGTCCCGGTAGCGGCGCAGGGCGCGCGCCACCTCCTCCACCTGCCAGGCTGCGGCCTGGAGCTGATCCCCGAAGGGGGCGAGCTGGCTGTCGCAGGCCGCCAGGGTGGCGAGCTCCGCGGCCAGCCGCGCCAGTTCCCCCGCCACGGCGGGCCGCCCGGCCCCGCCCTCGTAGAGGATCGCCACCGCCGCCGCCGTCCCCGCCAGGAGGCGCTCGGCGTTGGCCAGCACGGCGCGGCGCGCCAGGAGCTCCTCCTCCTCGCCCGGGCGCAGCCGCGCGGCGTCGATCTCTTCCACCTGGAACCGGAGGAGATCCATGCGGCGCAGCCGCTCCTTCTCGCTCCCGACCAGTTCCTCCCGCTGCTGCGTCAGCGCCGCCAGCCGGCCCGCCACCTCGCCCACGCGCCGGCGCAAGGCCAGGACATCCGCGCCCCCATAGGCGTCGAGGAGCTCGCGCTGCTCATCTCCCCGGAACAGGCGCTGGAACTCGTGCTGGCCGTGGAGGTCCAAAAGCCCCTCCCCCACCTGCCGGAGCATGGACAGCGCCACGGGACGCCCGTTGAGGCGCGCCACGCTGCGGCCGTTCCGGCTGATCTCCCGGCTCACCACCAGGGTGTCCTCCCCGTCTTCGGCCAGCCCCAGTTCCGCCAGCGCCCGCCGCGCCACCGGCGCGCCCCTGAGGTCGAACACCCCCTCCACCCGCGCCTCCGCAGCGCCGGCCCTGACCATGTCCGCCGCCGCGCGACCGCCCGCGAGCAAGCCCATGGCGTCGATGATGATGGACTTCCCAGCCCCGGTCTCGCCAGTGAGGGCGTTCAACCCCGGGCCGAAGGAGAGGTGCAGGCTGTCGACCAGGGCTAGGTTGCGGATGAAGAGCTCCATCAACATCGCGCGATTCCCCCGTCACCCGAGCATCTGCCGCAAACGCTCCAGGAAGCGCGGGACGGCCTCCTTGGGGCGGATGACGGCGAACACGGTGCGCTCTCCCGCCAGCGTGCCGATGACCTCGTCCATCCTCAACATGTCGATGGCCTCCGCCACGCTCTGGGCCGTGGCAGGCAGGGTGGTGATGACCACTATGTTCTCGCTGTGGTCATAGCCGACGACGCATTCCTTCAGGATCCGCATGAGCCGCTCCAGGTGCGGGGCGCCGGGCCGGTCCTCCGGCAGGGCGTACCGGTACCGCCCGTCCCCCGTGGGGACCTTGACCAACTGCATCTCCTTGATGTCCCGGGACACGGTGGCCTGGGTGACATCGATACCCTCGCGGCGGAGCCGCTCCGCCAGCTCCTCCTGGGTACCGATGACCTCCTCCCGGATGATCTCCACGATGCGCATCTGCCGGCGACTCTTCTTCACGGGCGCGGCACCTCCTCCCGCCAGTACCCACCCTGGGCCCCCTCGCTCAGCTTCTTTCGCATCACCTGGTAGAAGTCCCATCCCGGACGCCGCATGAGGCAGGCCACGGCGTCGGCGACGGAGACGTGCAGTTCCTCCCCCTCCCCCAGCCGCAACCGCTCCTGGCCGTCCACCGTCACCACCGCCTCCGAGCGCCTCCCCACCACCCGCAGCGCCACCGTCTCCTCCTTTGATATCACGGTCGGCCGGGCGTAGAAGGTGTGCGGGCAGATGGGGGTGATGATCAGCACGTCCAGGTCGGGGTTGACGATGGGCCCTCCCGCGGCGAGCGAATAGGCCGTGGAGCCGGTGGGCGTGGCCACGATCACGCCATCGGCGGGGAAAGTGCCCAGGTGGCTGCCGCTGACGTGCACCGAGAGAAGGCCGAGGCGGGCGAACGGCCCCACCGAGACGACGGCGTCGTTCAAGGCCAGGAGCCGGCGCCCCACCAGGACCTCGCCGGCGTAGACGCCCACCCTGAGCATGGCGCGCTCGTCCCGCACGTATTTCCCTTCCAGGAACCCCGGCAGGGCTTGGAACAGGCTGTCGGCCTCCACCTCGCTCAGGAAGCCCAGGCGCCCCAGGTTTACCCCGAGCAGGGGCACGGCCTGCGGCGCCAGGAGCCGGGCCGCCTTGAGGAGGGTGCCGTCCCCGCCCAGAACGGCCGCGAAGGCCACCTCACCGGCCCAGTTCTCCGCGGGGAGGAGGCGGGGTACGGGGTGCTCGCCGGGCGCCGCCGTCAGGTGCTCGGCCACCTCCGGCGGGCAGACCGGTTCCACCCCCTCCCGCGCCAGCCAGGCGATCAGGCGTTCGGTGAGGGCCACCGCTTCCGGTTTGCCCAGGTTGGGCATGATGCCCACCTGCACGCGCGCCCACCTCCGGCCCGCGTCAGCCCACTCCGCCCTTGGTGAAGTTCAGCAGGCCCCCGGCGAGGATCACGCGCGCCTCCCGGGGCGTGAGCCCGTGCCGCAGCCGGATCTCCCGGCCCGTGCGCTCGTCCCTCGCCACCAGCTCGCCGCCGCCCCGCCCTTCGGCGTAGGCCTCCAGCGCCGCCCGCACGCCGGGCAGCGCGATCCGGTCGCCCTGGGCTACGGCGTCGTAGTCGGACTCCGCAGCGAATACCAGCGGCAGGATGCCGAAGTTGATCAGGTTCGCCCGATGGATGCGGGCGAAGGACTTGGCCAGCACCGCCATCACGCCGAGGTACATCGGCGCCAGCGCCGCGTGCTCGCGGCTCGATCCCTGGCCGTAGTTCTGCCCGCCCACGATGAAGCCGCCACCGGCCTCCCGCGCCCGCCGCGCGAATGTGGGATCGATGCCCGAGAACACGTACTCCGCGATGGCGGGGATGTTGGAGCGGAGAGGCAGGATCTTGGCCCCCGCCGGCATGATGTGGTCGGTGGTGATGTTATCTCCGACCTTGATCAGCACTTCGCCGGCCAGGTCAGCCGCCAGCGGGCCGCGCCTGGGCAGGGGCTTGATGTTCGGCCCCCGCACCACCTCCACCCGCTCAGGATCCTCCGCTGGTGGGATGACGCCGCTGTCATCGGTGAAGTAGCGGTCGGGCAGTTCCACCTCCGGATAGGGCCCGAGGTCGCGCGGATCGGTAATGACCCCGGTGAGCGCCGCCGCGGCCGCCGTTTCGGGGCTGACGAGGTACACCCGGGCGTCCGGCGTGCCGCTCCGGCCCTCGAAGTTCCGGTTGAAGGTGCGCAGGGAGACCCCGGCTGACGGGGGAGCCTGGCCCATGCCGATGCAGGGTCCACACGCCGACTCCAGCACCCGCGCACCCGCCGCGATCAGGTCGGCCAGGGCGCCGTTCCGCGCCAGCATGGTCAGCACCTGGCGAGACCCCGGCGCCACCACCAGGCTGACCTGCGGGTGCACCCGCTTCCCCCTCAGGATGGCGGCCACCCGCATCAGGTCGAGGTAGGAGGAGTTGGTGCAACTGCCTATGGCGACCTGATCGACCTTCGTCCCCGCCACCTCGCGCACCCGCGCCACGTTGTCAGGGCTGTGCGGCATGGCCACCAGCGGCTCGAGCTCCCCGAGGTCGATCTCGATCTCCTCGTCATACCGGGCATCGGGATCGGCCGCCAGGGGCACCCACGCGTCCTCGCGCCCCTGGGCGCGCAGGAACATCCGCGTCACCTCGTCGCTCGGGAAGATCGAGGTGGTGGCGCCCAGCTCCGCCCCCATGTTCGTGATCGTGGCCCGCTCGGGCACGGTCAGCGTGGCCACGCCCTCGCCGCTGTACTCGACGATCCTGCCCAGGCCGCCCTTGACGGACAGGCGGCGGAGGAGCTCCAGGATGACGTCCTTGGCCGTCACCCACGGCCGGAGGCGCCCCTTCAGGCGCACGTTGAGGATTTTCGGCATGGTGAAGTAGAAGGGCCCGCCGCCCATGGCCACGGCCACGTCCAGCCCCCCGGCGCCGATGGCCAGCATGCCCATCCCGCCGGCCGTCGGGGTGTGGCTGTCGGAGCCCAGGAGGGTCTGCCCCGGCACGGCGAACCGCTCCAGGTGGACCTGATGGCAGATGCCGTTCCCCGGCCGCGAGAAATAGATGCCATACTTGGCGGCGAAGCTCTGCAGGAAGCGATGGTCGTCGGCGTTCTCGAAGCCGGTCTGCAGCATGTTGTGGTCGACGTAGCTGACCGACAGCTTGGTGCGCACCCGCGGTATGCCCATGGCCTCGAATTGCAGGTATGCCATAGTGCCGGTGGCGTCTTGGGTGAGGGTCTGGTCGATCCGGATAGCCACCTCCTCACCCGGGACCATGCTACCCCCCGCCAGGTGCGCTTGGATGATCTTCTGCGCCAGGTTCAATCCCAATGCGCTGGCAGCCCCCCTTCTCGTCCATCAGTAAATATACCTTACCGGTATAGCCGCCTCAACGCACGCGCCCCAGCCGCGCATAACGGCCGGCCGCGCACATAACCATGGGTATGGCCCCGCAGCGCGCGCCCGGCAGCCGCCTCACCACCCTGGACCGCGTCCGCCCCGGGACGGAAGTCCGCGTCGTGGCTATCGCGGACCCGGCGGTCCGCCAGCAGGCCCTGCGGCTGGGCATCGGTCCGGGGACGCGGCTCACCTGCAACGTAAACACCCGCTGGGGACCCGTGGTGGTGCGCTCAGGCGCGCGCGAGCTCGCCTTCGGCCGCCCGCTGGCCCGCCTCGTCGTCGTCGCCATGGAGGGGGGATGACCTTGGGGAGGAAGGCCCCCGTGCCGCTGCTCCGGATCGTCCTCGCCGGCAACCCCAACACCGGGAAGTCCACCCTGTTCTCGGCCATCACCGGACGCTACGCCCATGTCGCCAACTATCCCGGAACGACCGTGGCGGTGAGCCGGGGGCGCTGGGGGCCCTGGGAGCTCATCGACAGCCCGGGTACGTACAGCCTCGCCCCCCCCTTGTCGGAAGACGAACGGGTGGCGCGGTCGGCCGTCCAGAGCGCCGACGTCGTGGTTGACGTGGTCGACGCCGCCCGCCTGGAACGGGACCTCCTCTTGACCATGGAACTCCTGGAACTCGGCCGGCCCGTCGTGATCGCCCTGAACATGGTGGACGCGGCGGCCGCCGCCGGCGTGCGCGTGGACGCCCGCCGCCTCGCAGCCCTCCTCGGGGTGCCGG
>JBBITQ010000062.1:0-7066 GCA_037440685.1 Clostridiales bacterium | reverse complement strand
GACGTGGAGGCGGTGCGGGCGGCGGTGCGTTCGGCGTTCGGGGGCGCGGGGCCGGACTTGGTGATCCACGCCGCCGCCATGGCGAACGTGGACGCCTGTGAGCTCGACCCGGATGCCGCTTACCGGGCGAACGCCCTGGGTGCGCGCAACGTGGCCCTGGCCTGCCGCGAGGCGGGGGCCCGGATGGTTTACATAAGCACGGACTACGTGTTCGACGGGACAAAGGGGGCGCCATACGCCGAGGACGACCCGGTCAGCCCCGCGAGCGTGTATGGGCGCTCTAAGCTGCTGGGGGAGGTCTACGTGAGGGAGCAGCTCCACGACCACTATGTGGTTCGCACCTCCTGGCTGTACGGCCGGGCGGGGCGGCACAACTTCGTGCGCGCGGTGCTGCGCCTGGGCCGTGAGTGGCGGGAGCGGCGGGGGGCCCCCATCCGCATGGTGGCCGACCAGGTGGGCGGGCCGACCTACACCCGCGACCTGGCGGAAGCCGTGTGGCGGCTGGCGCAGCGGCCAGCCTACGGGACGTATCACCTCTCCAACGCCGGCGGCTGCAGCCGCTACGAGTTCGCCCGCGCCATCCTGGACATGGCTGGTTACGGCGACGTGCCGATGGAGCCGGTGAGCACCGACGCCTTCCCCCGCCCGGCGCGGCGGCCGGCGTACTCGGTGCTGGAGAACGCCGCCTGGCGTCGGGAGGGCTTCCCGCCCTTGCGCCCCTGGCGTGAGGCCTTGCAGGAATATCTGGACACCAGCTGTGGCGACCTTTTGGGGAGGTGACGCTTGGGTGGGACGTGGCGGAGCGATGGGCAAGACAGCGGTGGTGATCATGGCCGGGGGCCGCGGCGAGCGGTTTTGGCCCAAGAGCCGCGCCCACCGGCCCAAGCAGTTCCTGCAGCTCTTCGGGGAGGGCACGCTCCTGCAACAGGCATACCGGCGGGCGCTCCGGCTCGCGCCGCCGGAGCGCGTCTACGTCGTCACCCGCGCTGACTACCGCCGGCTGGTGGCCGAGCAGTTGCCGCACCTGGCGCCCGAGCGGCTCATCGAGGAGCCCGAGGGGCGCGACACGGCCCCGTGCGTGGGGCTGGCCGCCGTGATCCTGGAGCGCCGCCACCCCGATGGCGTGATGGTGGTCCTCCCCTCCGACCACGCCATACTCGATGAGGAGCGGTTCGCCGCCGTCATGGGCGCGGCGGCGCGGGTGGCGGCGGAGCGGCCGGTGCTCGTCACCATCGGGATCCAGCCCACGCGGCCGGAGACCGGCTACGGCTACATCCAGTGCGGCGAGGTGCTCGACCCGGAGACCGGACTCCGCGCCGCGCGGCGTTTCACCGAGAAGCCGGATGCCGAGACCGCCCTCCGGTTCCTGGTCAGCGGCGACCACCTCTGGAACAGCGGCATGTTCGCCTGGCGCATCCCCGTCATCCGCGCGGCTATCGCCCGCCACCTGCCGGACCTCCACGCGGGGCTGGAGGCCATTGCCGTCGCCCTCGGCACCCCGGCCGAGCGGGAGGTCCTGGCGGCTGAGTTCGCCCGCCTCCCGCGCGTTTCCATCGACTACGGGGTCATGGAGAAGGCTGACAACGTGGTAGTCCTCCGCGGCGACTTTGGCTGGGACGATCTGGGCACATGGGCGGCCATGCCCCGGGTGGGCCAGGCCGACGACCAGGGGAACGTGGTGGCCGGGCGTGCCGTCCTCATCGACTCCCGGGACTGCGTGGTCGACGGCGGGCGGCGTCTGGTGGTCGGGTTCGGCATCGAGCGGCTGGTGATCGTCGACACCGAGGACGTGGTCTTCGTGAGCGCCGCCGACCGGGCCGACCAGCTCAAGCGGGTGGTGGCCGAGCTGCGGCAGCGGGGGCTGGAGGCCTACCTGACGGGCGACGGGGGCATCGCGCCGGAGGTCCTGGCCCGCCAGGACGGTTCGCTCTCGGCCCTGGATTTGATCCCGGAGGACGTCGACCTTACGACGGTGGCCGTGCCCGCAGCCGGCCCGGTGCGGGTGCTCGAGAAGCCCTGGGGCCGCGAGGTCTGGTGGGCCGTGACGGACCGCTACGTGGGGAAGGTGATCCAGGTGCGGGCCGGCGAGGCGTTGAGCCTGCAGTATCACGAAGCCAAGCTCGAGACGGTCCTCTTCGTCGGCGGCTGCGGCCGGCTCGTCCTGGGCGATCGCACCGTCGAGGTCTCGGCCGGCATGGCCGTCACCATCCCGCCCGGCACCCTGCATCGCGTGGAGGCGGAGACCGACCTCGTCTTCTTCGAGGTCTCCTCGCCGGAGACCGACGATGTGGTGCGCGTGGCCGACCGCTACGGCCGCGCCGCCAACTGAACGGTTCCTCTATTGTCGGTTTGCTGGCAGCCCGATCAGCGCGGCAGGAGATCAGCCGCTCCTTCACGTATTGATCATGATTGCCGAAAAGTTACTGGATGCCGACTGGATGGATCTGCGAGGGGCGGTGATTCTTTGGCGCCGCTGGCGCGCAGGCGGTGGGTGCCGCGCTGGCTGCTCATGCTGGGTGACCTGTTGCTGGTCAACGCGGGTCTCTTCCTCGCCTTCTACGCCCGCTTCGGCAGCGAGTTCCCCGCCGAGAACTACGCCCCCTTCGTGCGCGTCGGCCCCTGGATCACGGTGGGCGCCGCCGTGCTGTTCTTCGGGCTGCACCTTTACGACCGCACGCCGGCGCCATTCGTCGGCGTGCTGCAGAACCTGATCATCGGCCTTACCCTGCTCAGCTTCGTCACCATGGCGCTCACCTTCTGGACCCGCGGCTTCGCCTTCCCGCGCAGCGTGCTGGTGCTGGGCGCGGTCTTCCAGTTCGGCCTGGTCGTCGCCTGGCGGGTGGGGTTTTGGCATCTCGAGAAGGCCTTGCACGGGGAGCGGCCGGTGCTGATCGTGGCCGGCGGGCAGGGGGCGGGCCGCGCTGCCGCGCCGGGTGCGTCGGGCGTTGCCGCGGCGGGCGATGGCAACGCCGCGGCGGCGGGTGCGGGCCTCCGCGATGGCGAGGCGGGCGAGGAACTGGAGATCATCAAGAAGTTCTTGAGCGTGCCCCGGGGGTGGTTCCGGCTCCACTCCATCTTGCCCTGGTGGGATGAGGAGGCGGTGGCGGCGGGCTGCCGCGAGGTGGAGGCGGTGCTGCTGGCGCCGTCCGTCCCGATGGAGGAGCGGGTACGGCTGGCCTCCCTGGCGCTGAGCCTCGGGCGCGAGGTCTTCCTCGTCCCCCACTTCTACGACATACTGCTGCTGAACGCGCGGGTGGGGCAGGTGGACGACCTCCCTGTGCTCGAGGTGTCGCCCCTGGGCCTGACCCCGGTCCAGCAAGCGGTGAAGCGGGTGCTGGACGTGCTCGTGGCCGCGGCGGGCATCGTGCTGCTGGCCCCCCTCATGCTGCTTCTGGCCGGGCTGGTCCGCCTGACGTCCCCGGGCCCCGCGCTGTACCGCCAGGAGCGGGTGGGATGGGGCGGGCGCACGTTCACCCTCTACAAGTTCCGCACCATGGTCCAGGACGCCGAGGCGGCGACCGGGCCGGTGCTCGCCGCGGCTGACGACTCGCGGGTCACGCGCGTCGGCCGCTGGCTGCGCGCCACCCGCCTGGACGAGCTCCCGCAGCTCTTCAACATCCTGAAGGGAGACATGAGCCTGGTGGGGCCGCGGCCGGAGCGGCCGCACTTCGTGGCCCGCTTCAGCGACGAGCTCCCCGACTACGCCCACCGGCTGCTGGTGAGGCCCGGCCTGACGGGCCTGGCCCAGGTGATGGGCCGGTACTCCACCAACGCGGCGGACAAGCTCCGCTATGACCTCTACTATGTGCGCAATTACTCCTTGCTCCTGGACCTCCAGATCCTGCTCCACACCCTGGGGGTCCTGTTCCGCCGGGATGCCGCCGGCGGGGTGCGGGCGCCCGGCCTCGAGGAGCAAGCGGCCGTCGCCGAGCTCCTGAGCGCGGGGGAGCGCCTGCGCACCGGGCAGCGCCTGCGTGCCGGGCAGCGGTCGCGGTCCGGCTGAAAGGGGGCTTGCGGGGCCCGGGCCACGCCGTTCCCCGAGCGGGCGCGTTAATGCTATGATGTCCCCAGAGCTAATGTCCCCACAGCACCGACGGGGGAGTGGCCTGATTGATCCTCAACCTGGAAGGGCTTGACGGCGCGGGGAAGACGACGCAAGCCCGGCTTCTGTGCGATCACCTGGCCCGGCTGGGGTTTTCGGCCCATGTCATGCACTTCCCCGACTATCAGGTGCCGACGGGGGTCCGCATCGCCGCGTACCTGCGGGGTGAACTGAGCCTTTCACCGGTGGAGGTCCAGGAATTGTTCGCCGCCAACCGGCGGGAGAAACTGCCCGACCTCCTGCGCGCCGCCGCCGCGCACGACGTCCTGATCCTGGACCGCTACTTCCCCTCCGCTTGGGCATACGGCATCGCGCGGGGCTTCGCCGCGGAATGGATGGCGTCCCTGGACGCGGGGTTGCCTGAGCCCGACGTCGTTGCCATCCTGGACGTGCCGGTGGAATGCGTGCTCGGGCGGCTGGCTGGCCGGCAGGCCGACCGCTACGAAAGGGACGTCTCGTTCCTGCGCGCGGTGCGGGACGCGTATCTCCGGCTCGCCCGGGAGCGGGGGTGGGCGGTCGTCCCGAACGAGCGACCGCCGGCCGAGATCACGGCGGATATACTCGCGCTCATGCGTGAGAGGGGCCTGCGGCGCCCCGGGCCGATGGCTCTTCCCGCGGGGCGGGAGCCCGTTTGAACAGGGACACCCCGCGGCCGGCGGTGTGACGCCGAGCGCCGCGGCCGCATAGCTTGTTCCAGGGGCCCCTTCGCCGGACTGGCGCCGGCGGCGGGCATCACGCTCTCCCTCTTCGGCTGGAGGCTCACAGTTGAAGGCCCTCGTGCTGAGCGGCGGGACCGGGGCGAGGTTGCGTCCCCTCACGTACACCGGCGCGAAGCAGCTCATCCCAATGGCCAACAAGCCCGTCCTACGGTCCTCGCCGTCAAAAGCAGGGCGCAGCCGGCATAGGATGAAGCAACGGCGTGTCTTCCCTGGAGGTGGATATCCCGTTGGGCGTCGATCTGGCCGTCGCCATCATGGCGGGCGGCAAGGGGGAGCGCTTTTGGCCCAGGAGCCGCACCCACCTGCCCAAGCAGTTCCTGCGCCTGTCCGGTGACGCCACGCTCCTGCAGGAGACGTATCGCCGCGCCCTGCGCCTGGCCGCGCGGGAGCGGGTGTTCGTGGTCGCCCCGAGAGGCTACCGCGACCTGACGCTCTCCCAGCTCCCCGCCCTGGAGCCCGCCAACCTCATCCTGGAGCCGGAGGGGCGCGACACCGGCCCCGGCATCGGCCTCGCCGCGCTGCACCTGGAGCGGCGCTTCCCCGGCGCGGTCATGGTGGTGCTGCCGGCCGACCACGTCATCGCCGACGAGGATGGCTTCGTGGAGACGATGCGGGCCGCGGCGGCAGCGGCCGCAGGCGGGGCATGGCTGGTCACGGTGGGCATTCGCCCCACCCGGCCCGAGACGGGCTACGGGTACATCCGGGTGGGGGCGCCGCTCACCTCCGCGGCGGCACAGGCGGGGGGTGCGCCCGCGGGGGCGGCAGAGGGCGGTGGGGCGGCCCCGGTCCACCGCGTGCTGAGGTTCGCGGAAAAGCCCTGCTACGAGAAGGCCATGGAGTTCCTGGCTGCGGGCGACTACCTGTGGAACAGCGGGATGTTCGCCTGGCGCGTCGACACCATCCGGGCCGTGATCGCCCGCCACCTGCCCCACCTGCACGCGGGGCTGGAGCGCATCGCGGCCGCCCTGGGGACGGCGGACGAGGCCGAGGTGACCCGGCGCGAGTACGCCGCTTTTCCCCGCGTCTCCATCGACTTCGGCCTGCTGGAGCGGGCGGAGAACGTCCTGGTGGTCCCTGGCGCCTTCGGCTGGGATGACGTCGGGAGCTGGTCCGCCCTGGAGCGGGTGGAGGCGACCGACGCGCAGGGGAACGTCCGGCGCGGGCGCGTGGTGGCCGTCGGCACGGAAGCCTCCATCCTCTACAACGCGGTGGAGGAGAAACTGCTTGTGGCCTATGGCGTCGAGGGGCTCCTGGTGGTGGACACCGACGACGTGCTCCTGGTCGCCGACAAGGCCCAGAGCGCCAACCTCAAGGCGGTGCTGGAGGAATTGCGGCGCCAGGGGTTGGAGCGCTACCTCACCGGCGCGCCGATGGCGCGCCGGTCGCCGGGCGCACCGGTGGAGGACGGCGGGCTTCCGGTTCCCCCGGGGGCGCGGGTGGAGGAGAAGCCCTGGGGGCGGGAGATCTGGTGGGCGGTCACCGACCGCTACGTCGGGAAGGTCATCGAGGTGATGGCGGGGCACAGCCTGAGCCTGCAGTACCACGTGCGCAAGACGGAGACCATGCTCTTCACCAAAGGGGCGGGCACCCTGGTGATGGGGGAGCGCGCCCTGCCCATCACGGCGGGGCTGTGCGTCACCATTCCCCCGGGCACCGTCCACCGGGTGGTCGCGGAGACCGACGTGGTGTTCTATGAGGTATCCACCCCGGAACTCGATGACGTGGTGCGCCTGGAGGACGCCTACGGGCGTGCGGCGCCCGTGACGCTCCCGCCTTGCCCGGCGGGCGGCCGACTCGACGCACAGGACTAGTGATCGCAGCGCGGGTTGCCCGCTTTGTGGACTCTGGAAATGCCCCTTTTGTGGCATTGCGCTGCCAAACGGCCGGAATGCAAAATGAAGGTGGAAACGATGAAAACGGAAATGATGACTCGGCAGCAACCCCGGGGCCGGCAACGGGGCGGCATGGAGGGCCGGTGCTGGTACCGGAGGGTACACCCGGCCAAGGGCGGGACAAACCGGCGGCGCGCAAGCGCCGTGCAGGCAACCCCGCCCTCAACTATTTATAGGGCTGATCTAACAACAGTTGGTCACGCCAGGGCGGCACAGCCGGAGATCCGATGGCGCCGCGCCTCCGCCTACTGCGAGGGGCGTCTCTTCTCCAGCATCTTCACGAGGACGCTGGCGATGGCTGCGGATTCCGACGCAAACCGACCACCCATTCCGATTCATTCCGACCACCTGTT
>JBBITQ010000061.1:0-7080 GCA_037440685.1 Clostridiales bacterium | reverse complement strand
CTATCTTTTGCGCGAAGGGCGGGGTGGAACCGCAGTCGGAGACCGTCTGGCGCCAGGCGGATCGCTACCGCGTCCCTCGCATCGCCTTCGTGAACAAGATGGATACGGTAGGCGCCGACTTCTACCGCGTGGTGGAGATGATGAAGGAGCGGCTGGGGGCGAACGCTGTCCCCATCCAGCTCCCGATCGGCGTCGAGGATACCTTCCGGGGCGTGGTCGACCTCGTCACCGGCAAGGCCGTGATCTACGTCGACGAGCTGGGGACGCGCAGCGACGTCACCGAGGTCCCCGAGGATATGGAGGACCAGGTGGCGGCCTACCGCGAGAAGCTCCTGGAAGCGGTCGCCGAGGTGGACGAGGACCTCATGGTCAAGTACCTCGAAGGCGGCGAGATCACCGAGGAGGAGATCCGTGCCGCCCTGCGGAAGGGTACCCTCGAGTTCAAGATCGTGCCCGTTCTTTGCGGCGCCGCGTACAAGAACAAGGGCATCCAGCCTCTCCTGGACGCAGTAGTATATTACCTGCCGTCGCCGCTGGATATTCCGGCCGTCAAGGGCACCGACCCCGAGACCGGCGCGGAGGTGGAGCGGGCGGTCTCGGACGATGCGCCTTTCTCCGCCCTGGCGTTCAAGATCATGTCCGATCCGTTCGTGGGCAAGCTGTGCTTCTTGCGCGTCTACTCCGGCGTCCTGACCAGTGGCAGCTATGTCTTCAACTCCCGCAAGGGGCGGAAGGAGCGCATCGGGCGCCTCCTGCAGATGCATGCCAACCACCGCCAGGAGATCCAGGAGGCGCGCACGGGGGACATCGTGGCGGCTGTCGGCCTCAAGGAAACGACGACGGGCGACACCCTCTGCTCCGAGGATCAGCCTGTGGTGCTGGAGGCCATGCAATTCCCCGAGCCGGTCATCTCCGTGGCCATCGAGCCCAAGACCCAGGCGGATCAGGACAAGATGGGCGAGTCCCTCGCCCGCCTCGCTGAGGAGGACCCGACGTTCCGGATGCACACCGATCCGGAGACCGGCCAGACGATCATCTCCGGCATGGGCGAGCTGCACCTGGAGATCATCGTCGACCGCCTGATGCGCGAGTTCAAGGTGCAGGCCAACGTGGGCAAGCCGCAGGTGGCGTACAAGGAAACCATCCGCATGCCCGTCAAGGCCGAGGGCAAGTACGTACGACAGACGGGCGGCCGCGGCCAGTACGGCCACGTGTGGCTGGAGATCGAGCCCTTAGAGCGCGGCGGCGGCTTCGAATTCGTCAACAAGATCGTCGGCGGCGTCGTCCCCAAGGAGTACATCCCGGCTGTGGAGGCTGGGGTGCGCGAGGCGATGGAGTCGGGGGTCCTGGCGGGATATCCGGTCGTGGACGTGCGCGTCACGCTCTTCGACGGCTCCTACCACGAGGTCGACTCGTCGGAGATGGCGTTCAAGATCGCGGCCTCGATGGGCTTCAAGGACGGGGCGGCCAGGGCCAACCCGGTCCTCCTGGAGCCGGTGATGAAGGTGGAGGTCGTGGTGCCGGAGGAATACATGGGCGACGTCATGGGCGACCTACAGGCGCGGCGCGGGCGCATCGAGGGTATGGACCTGCGCGGGAACCTGCGCGTCATCCAGGCCTTCGTCCCGCTGGCCGAGATGTTCGGCTACGCCACAGACCTGCGGTCGCGGACCCAGGGGCGCGGCACGTACACGATGCAGTTCGACCACTACGAAGAAGTGCCGCGCAACATTGCGGAGGATATAGTGAACAAGGCACAAGCCCGCACGCCGGTGCGGAGATAGGAAAACGGTCTCAAAGGGAGGCTGGGTAAATGGCAAAGGCGAAGTTTGAGCGGACTAAGCCCCACGTGAACGTGGGAACGATCGGGCACGTCGACCACGGGAAGACTACGCTGACGGCCACGATCACGTACATCCTGTCCAAGCAGGGCAAGGCGCAGTACATGGCCTACGACCAGATCGACAAGGCGCCGGAGGAGAAGGAGCGCGGTATCACCATCAACACGGCGCACGTCGAGTACGAGACGGACAAGCGGCACTACGCCCACGTGGACTGCCCGGGCCACGCCGACTACGTGAAGAACATGATCACGGGCGCGGCCCAGATGGATGGCGCCATCCTGGTCGTGTCGGCCGCGGACGGGCCGATGCCGCAGACGCGCGAGCACATCCTGCTGGCCCGCCAGGTCGGTGTTCCGGCGATGGTCGTCTTCATGAACAAGGTGGACATGGTGGACGACCCCGAGCTGCTGGACCTCGTGGAGCTCGAGGTGCGCGAGCTGCTCTCCAAGTACGAGTTCCCGGGTGACGAGATCCCCGTGATCCGGGGGTCGGCGCTGAAGGCCCTAGAGTGCGGGTGCGCCAAGCGGGAGTGCCAGTGGTGCGGGAAGATTCTGGAGCTGATGGATGCCGTCGACGAGTATATCCCCACCCCGGTGCGCGACGCTGACAAGCCGTTCCTCATGCCGGTCGAGGACGTCTTCACCATCACCGGGCGTGGTACGGTGGTTACCGGCCGCGTGGAGCGCGGGACGGTGAAGGTGGGTGACGAGGTCGAGATCGTCGGCCTGGCGCCCGAGACGCGGAAGACCGTCGTGACCGGCGTGGAGATGTTCCGCAAGGTGCTCGATCAGGCGGTGGCGGGCGACAACATCGGTTGCCTCCTGCGGGGCGTCGACAAGAAGGACGTGGAGCGTGGACAGGTGCTGGCGAAGCCCGGCAGCATCAAGCCGCACAGGAAGTTCGCTGCCGAGGTCTACGTGCTAACCAAGGAGGAGGGCGGCCGGCACACGCCGTTCTTTAACGGCTACAAGCCGCAGTTCTACTTCCGGACCACCGACGTGACCGGCACCATCCAGTTGCCCGAGGGCGTGGAGATGGTCATGCCTGGCGATAACGTGCGGATGCAGGTGGAGCTCATCGATCCGATCGCCATCGAGGAGGGGCTGCGGTTCGCCATCCGCGAGGGCGGTCGCACCGTCGGGGCCGGCGTCGTCACCTCTATCACCGACTAACCACTTGGCAGAGACGAGACGGGGGTAGTGAGATGGTCAAGCAGAGGATCAGAATCCGGCTTCGGGCTTTCGATCACGGGGTCCTGGACCAGTCGGCCACGAAGATCGTGGAAACCGCCAGGCGTACGGGGGCGCGCGTTTCCGGGCCGGTGCCTTTGCCGACCGAACGGCATGTGTATACCGTCCTCACTGCCCCCAACGGTGAAAAGGACATCCGCGAGCAGTTCGAGATGCGGACCCACAAGCGGCTCATCGACATCCTGGACCCCAACCCGCGGACCGTCGATGCGCTCATGCGGCTCGACCTGCCCGCCGGGGTCGACATAGAGATCAAGCTGTAGTCGCGCTGGAGGTCAGGGCAATGGCGAAAGGGATTCTGGGCAGGAAGCTCGGGATGACCCAGGTTTTCGATGAAAAGGGGCGCATGCTGCCCGTCACCGTTGTGCAAGCCGGTCCGTGCGTAGTGGTGCAGAAGAAGACGGCCGTGCGAGACGGTTATGACGCCATTCAGCTCGGATTCGGCGAGGTCAAGGAGCGGCGCCTGACCAAGCCGGTGCTGGGTCATTTCAAGAAGGCCGGCGTCCGGCCTCTGCGCCTGTTGCGCGAGTTTCGCGTCGACAACCCCGACGACTACCAGGTCGGGCAGGAGATCAAGGTCGACATCTTCGCGCCCGGCGAGCGCGTCGACGTCACGGGCACCAGCAAGGGGCACGGCTTTGCGGGGGTCATCAAGCGCCACGGCTTCCGGCGCGGGCCCATGTCGCACGGCTCCAAGTACCACCGCCGGGTGGGCTCCCTGGGCGCCTCGACGCTTCCGGCCCGCGTCTTCAAAGGGCGGAAGATGCCGGGCCGCATGGGCGGCGATCGCGTCACCGTACAGGGGCTGGAGCTGGTGCGGGTGGATCCGGAGCGCAACCTGCTCCTGATCAAGGGGTCCGTCCCCGGGGTGCGTGGCTCGTACGTGATCATCCGCTCATCGGTCAAGGCGAGGGGATAACGGTGGCAAAGGTTACGGTTTACAACGTGCGGGGCGAGAGCGTGGGGGAGATGGAGCTGGACGACCGCGTGTTCGGCGTGGCGGTCAATCCAGCCCTGCTTCACGCGGCGGTGGTGAGGCACCTGGCGAATCAGAGGGTGGGCACGGTCGCCACGAAGACGCGCGGCGAGGTGAGCGGGGGCGGACGTAAGCCCTGGCGGCAGAAAGGGACGGGGCGGGCCCGGCAGGGTAGCATCCGGGCGCCGCACTGGAAGGGTGGCGGCACTGTCTTCGGCCCGCAGCCACGCGATCACCGCATCGACCTGCCGCGGCGGGCGCGCCGGCTCGCCCTGAAAGGTGCCCTGTCGGCCAAGGTGCAGGAGGGCAACCTGCGCGTTCTCGATCAGTTGACCATGGAGCAGCCCCGCACCCGCGAGATCGTGGCGGTTCTGGGCAACCTGGGGGTGACGGGGAAGGCGCTCGTGGTCACGGCCGATCACGACCTGAACGTTTACAAGTCGGCGCGGAACGTGCCGGGTGTGACGGCGGCGGCCGCGGCCGACCTGAACGTCTACGAGGTGCTCAACCACAACACCCTCGTCATGACCCGCGACGCCGTGGAGCGGGTGCAGGAGGTGCTGGCGCGGTGAACGCGCGGGAGATAATCAAGAGGCCGGTGATCACCGAGGCCAGCATGGCCAACATGGCCTTGGGCAAGTACACGTTCGCCGTCGACCCGAGGGCGAACAAGACGCAGATCAAGCGGGCCGTCGAGGAGATTTTCAAGGTCAAGGTCAAGAAGGTCAACACCATGAACGTGAAGGGTAAGGTGCGCCGCGTGGGGGTGCACGTGGGTCGCCGGCCCGACTGGAAAAAGGCGATCGTGACGCTGGAAGAGGGGCAGCGCATCGAGTTCTTCGAGGGACTCCGATAGGGAGGGGCATGATCCGTGGCTATCAAGAAGTTCAACCCGACATCGCCGGGCCGCCGCCACATGACGGTCCTCGATTACAGCGAGCTCTCCGACGTGGAGCCGGAGAAATCGCTCTTGGAGCCGCTGCGGAAGACCGCGGGGCGTAATTTCCAAGGGCGCATCACCGTGCGCCACCGGGGTGGCGGGAACAAGCGCATGTACAGGGTCATCGATTTCCGGCGCGACAAGGACGGTGTGCCGGCGCGGGTGGCCACCATCGAATATGACCCCAACCGCTCCGCTCACATCGCGCTGCTACACTATGCCGATGGCGAGAAGCGTTACATCCTGGCTCCGTTGGGGCTGCGGGTGGGCGACACCGTGGTTTCGGGGCCGGATGCCGACATCAAGCCCGGCAATGCCCTCCCCCTCCGGCGCATACCCACTGGTACCATAATCCATAACGTGGAGCTCTATCCCGGCCGGGGCGGGCAGTTGGCCCGCGCGGCCGGCGTGGAGGCGCAGCTGGTGGCCAAGGAAGGCGACTACGGGCACGTGCGCCTGCCTTCCGGCGAGGTGCGCCTGGTGCACCTGGACTGCCGGGCTACGGTGGGTCAGGTGGGCAACGTGGACCACGAGAACGTGACTATCGGCAAGGCGGGCCGCAACCGGTGGCTCGGGTGGCGCCCGACCGTCCGTGGTTCGGTGATGAACCCGGTCGACCATCCTCATGGCGGTGGCGAGGGCCGGGCACCGATCGGGCGCAAGCACCCGCTGACGCCGTGGGGCAAGCCGGCGCTGGGCAAGAAGACGCGCAAGCGCAACAAGCCGTCGAACAAGTACATCGTCAGGTCCCGGAAAGGTTGATGGGTCATGGGGCGTTCGCTTAAGAAAGGGCCGTACGTGGACCAAAACCTGTTGAAGAAGATCCAGGCGATGAACAAGACGGGCGAAAAGCGTGTCATCAAGACCTGGGCCCGTGATTGCACCATCGTTCCCGAGATGGTCGGCCATACCATAGCGGTGCATGACGGCCGCAAGCATGTGCCCGTCTACATCACCGAAGAGCTGGTAGGCCACAAGCTGGGTGAGTTCGCGCCCACGCGCACGTTCCGCGGTCACGGGGGCAGCGAGCGCGCCACGGGCGTGCGCTGACGGGAGGAGACGATCATGGAAGCCGGCGAGAGGAAGGAAGCCAGGGCTCGGGCGCGGTACGTGCGCATCGCGCCCCGCAAGGTACGTATCGTCATAGACCTCGTCCGGGGCAAGCCGGCGAAGGAGGCGTTGGATCTCCTGCGGTTTGTGCCGAAACGCGCCTCGCGGGTCGTTGCGAAGGTCATACGGTCGGCGGTGGCCAACGCGACCCACAACTACGAGATGGACGAAGGGCGCCTGTACATCGCCGAGGCGTACGTGGACGAAGGGCCGGCGCTGAAGCGGATCCGGCCGGAGATGCGCGGCCAGGCGTTCCCGATTCGCAAGCGCACGAGCCACGTGACCGTGGTACTGCGCGAACGGGGGGAGGGGTGAGGAGTGGGGCAGAAGGTTCATCCCAAGGCGCTGCGCCTCGGCATCATCCGGGATTGGGATGCGCGCTGGTTCGCCAAGAAGGATTTCGCCCGACTGCTGCACGAGGACCTGCAGATCCGGGACTACATCAAGAAGAAGCTCTACGATGCGGGGATCTCGCGCATCGAGATCGAGCGGGCGGCCAACCGCGTGACGGTGAACATCCATGCCGCCAAGCCGGGCATGGTGATAGGCCGCGGGGGCACCGCTGTGGAGAGCCTGCGCCAGGAATTGGAGAGGCGGACCGGGCGGCAGGTGTCGTTGAACATCATCGAGGTCAAGGTGCCGGAGCTCGACGCGCAGCTAGTGGCGGAGAGCGTGGCGGCCCAGCTTTCCAAGCGCATTGCCTTCCGGCGGGCCATGAAGCAGGCGGCCGCGCGCACCATGAGGGCCGGAGCCAAGGGCGTGAAGATCATGGTGTCTGGCCGTCTGGGCGGGGCGGAACTCGCCCGCACGGAATGGACCGCTGAGGGGAGCGTCCCGCTGCACACCTTCCGGGCTGACGTGGACTACGGCTTCGCCGAGGCCCCGACGACTTATGGCCAGATCGGGGTCAAGTGCTGGATCAACCGCGGGGAAGTGTTGCCCGCCGCCGGAGGCGCCGGG
>JBBITQ010000060.1:0-7141 GCA_037440685.1 Clostridiales bacterium | reverse complement strand
CCCAACGCCCCGGCGCGCGAGACGGCGGCGGTGAGCTCGGCGCCGGCCAGGTGGGCCAGGCCACCCTGGATGATGGGGTGCTCGATGCCCAGGAGCGCCGTGAGCCTCGTGGCGAACATGGTCATCTGTGGCTGGCCGCCGCGCCGGGCACGATCCCGTGGCGCCAGAGGAGGAAGGCCAGCATGCTCTTGCTGTCGCAGATCATGCCGCGCCGCACCATCTCCTCCACCTGATCCGGGCTGCGATGGATGACGCGGATGTCCTCCCCCTCGTCGAAGTCGGTGTCACCGGGCACGAGGCCGCGCGCCACGAAGATGGTGATCTCCTCAGAGGAATACCCGATGGCGGGGTGGAAGGAAACCAGTCGCTCCAGCACGGCCGCCCGGTAGCCGGTCTCCTCGGCCAGCTCGCGCCTGGCCGCCTCCTCCAGCGCCTCGCCGGGGTTCACGGCCCCGGCCGGCACCTCCACCGTCCACCGGTCCAGCGGTGCCCGGTACTGCTCGACGAGGACGATCGCGCCGTCATCGGTGAAGGGGAGAACGGCCACCACCGGCGGGAACTCCACCCACTCCAGGGTGACGGCCCGGCCACGCACCTCAACCTGGCGGGAACGCAACCGGAGGTATCCCACGGCTACTGCTCGATCTCCACGGGACCCTTGACGATCACCTGGCAGGAGAGCCGTAGCCCCTGGGCGATCTGCTCTCCCAGCACCTGGCGCTCGCCCTCCGTCGGCTCCGCCAGGTTCTCGCCGCCTTTGAGGACCCGCACGGTGCAGGTGTCGCACTTGCCTTGCTTGCAGCTATAGTCGAGCTCGACGCCGCGCTCCAGGGCGCCGTCCAGCAGGTTCTCGCCTTCGTAGAGGGTGAGGTTGAAGGCCTTGCCGCCCTTGGTGATCTTCACCGCGACCGGCTTGTCGCGGTTGATCTCGGCCTTGGGCTCGCCCACCGCCTTCTTCGGCTTGGGCGTGAACGTCACCGCCATCTTGTACGCGAAGGCATCGACCTGGGATACCAGGCTGGCCACCTGAAGCCGCCCGCGGGCGAACAGCGGCTCCGGCCTCATGGTCATGTGCAGCTCGCCGTCGCGGATGATGCCCACCGCCGGGAGCGACTGCATCACGTCCTCCCGCCGCGCCCCCGTCCGGCCCACGTAATCGCCCACCAGTTTCGGGAAGAGCGCCACGTCGATCCGGCCCGCCCAGAGGGCCTGCGGGTAGCGCCGTGCCACCTCCATCACCGCCTGATCCAGCTCCGGCCAGCGGTGGCCGCGCACCAGCACGACGAGCCCCGCCTTGCCAGGCTCCTCCCTGCAGCGGCGCTGGACGTCCGCCGGACCCAGCTCCGGGATTCCCGCTTCCACCCTGCGTAGCGCCATGGCCAATGCCATCCCCTCCGCGCTTATCCTCATATGGCAAAATACCCTATCGCGAGAAGGCAGTTCAAGGGCCGGCTCCCGGGAAGGCGGCACCGGATAGGGCGAAGGACCTATGGCCCGCCGGCAGCAGCACTTTTTAAAATTGAATTATCGTAAACGCGGGGGTGGCAGTTTAGCGCCTTCAACAGCCCCGGGAAGGGGGTGCCGGCCGACATCCGGCCGCGCGCCATGGACAAGTTCTCGGAAGGGACCCAGCAATTCTACGACGGCCTCCGCCAGGCCCAGGCCCTGATGGCCCGCTTGCGCATCCTCGCCCTCCGCATGATGGCCCAGGCCGACCAACTGGAAGCCGCCCGAGAGGCGCTCCTGGCCGGCAGCCTGAGGCTGCAGGCCGCCTCCGACCGGATGGCGGCCGCCGCAGCCGAGCTGAGGCATCTCCAGAGGGACCTGAGCGGCCAGGACGGTTAGGCCACCTGCGGGGTGACGAAAGCCACCATCACCTGGTCGAGCCGCTCGATGGGGAAGCCGAAGGCCGCCCGGAAAGCGGTCGGGACGTCCATTCCTCCCCGCAGGAGGTTGACCAGGCGGAAGATCCGCTCCTTCCCGTATAGGTTGGCCAGGAACTCCACCCGCAGGTTCGCCTGCTCGTAATAGGCCGACAGATTAGCGCTGGCCTGATTCCACCTGTAGACGTCCACGCCCACCAGCCGCACCCCCATGGCCCGCGCGGCCACCTGGGCGGGAGAGGCGCCGTCCTGCCAGCCGTAATCGGGCACATCCTCGAACCACACCGCCAGCCCCTCGCTCAGCCAGCGGTAGCGGGGGTCCGTGGTGGACCAGACGGTGTGGAAGAGTTCATGCCGGGCCAGCCAGGAGTTGGCCCGTTCCACGTTTATGTAAATGATACCGCCGACGGTCAAGCCGCTGATGCGGTCGCAATTGGAGATGTAGAGCGGGCACACCCGCCCGAACTCCCAGGCGCTCAGGAGGTAGACCTGTATCGGGCGCGACAGCCCGAAGAGGCGACGGTAGTCCTCGTAAGCGCTCTGCAGGGCGGCGATGGTGTCCCTCACCGGGAACGAGTTGCGGTCGACCGTGCCGAAGTGGATGTCGAGCCGCCCCACGTGCCGCTCCGCGGGCAAGGGCTGCGCGGCGGCTGCCTGAGAGACGGCCAGGAGGAGGAACAGCCTGGCGACCAAGGCCACCGTTTTTAGGATGCGCGCGCGGAAAAACATGCTCATCACTTCCTTGCTGCAATCTTTGACCATGTTTTCGCTCCAAATCGTTAAAGCGGCCTTCAACCACGCTTAAAACACCCTTAAAATCCCGCCGTGCGTCTCCAGGGGAGGTCCGGGCGCGGTCACTCGGGGGCCGGAGTGGCGTATACTTGGTGTCATGGGCGCTCGCTTGTGGACCAGGGATTTCGTCCTCATCACGCTGGCCAGCCTCTGCAACGCCACGGGCTTCTACCTCTTGCTCCCGACGATGCCCGTCTTCGTCCTGAAGGCGCTGGGCGGGGACCAGGCGGACGTGGGCTATGTCGTCGGGCTCTACACGGCGGCCGCCGTCCTCACGCGCCCTCTGTCCGGCTATCTGGTCGACACCCGGGGCCGCGGGCCGGTGCTCCTCTCTTCCCTGGCGGGCTTCGCCGCCATCGCGGCCGCCTATCCCCTGGCCGCGGGGCTGCCCGCCCTCTTCGCCCTGCGCGTGCTGCACGGCCTGCTGTGGGGAGCGGTCACCACCGCCGCGGCCACGGTGGCGGCAGACGTGGTGGCCGCTGAACGGCGCGGCGAGGGGATCGGGTACTTCGGGCTCTCCATGACCATCGGAATGGCCATCGGGCCGGCCGCGGGGCTGGCGATCCTGGGGGATGGGCGGTTCGGCGCCGTCTTCGCCGCCTCTGCCGCCGCCATCGTCACCGCCCTGGCGCTGGCTGCGTGCATCCGTTACCCGGCGCCACCGCGGCCCCCGTCCCGTTTCACGGCGGCCGCGTTGCTGGACCGCGACAGCCTGCCGCTGGGCGTCTTCACCCTTTTGGTGATGCTCACGTACGGAGGCATAGTGGCCTTCATCACCCTCTACGGGGCTGAGCTGGGCGTCGCCAACCCCGGCCTGTTCTTCGTGGCGTATGCGGTCGCCATCACGCTCACCCGGCCGCTGGCGGGGATGGCCTTCGACCGGCTCGGGCCGGTCGCCGTCATGGTCCCGGGGCTCCTGGCCGCTGCCGCCGGTTTCACCATCCTCGGCGCGTGGCGCAGCCCCGCCGGTTTCCTCGCGGCGGCGCCGGTCCTGGGGCTGGGCTTCGGCATGGTGATGCCCGCGAGCCAGGCCATGGTCATCAATCAGGTCGCGCCCCACCGGCGCGGCGCGGCCAACGGCACGCTCATGACCGCTTTCGACCTGGGGATCGCCCTGGGCGCCGTCGTCCTCGGGGAGGTCTCCCGGCGCCATTCCACCGCCGGCGCCTACCTCGCCGCGGCCGCGATCATCGCGCTCGCGCTGGCCTATTTCCTCGCCTATGTCGTGCGCGACTACGGGGAGAAGGTCCGGCTGCGGTCCGCGCCGGGGCCGGCGCCGGAGGAGTGACCGCAGGCGCCCGGAGCCCTGTCCCGGCACCCGTCAGGGGGTGACCGCCGGCTCGTCGATGGACAGCCAACCGGCGGTGGCGTTCAGGGTGGCGCGCACCCCCAGGGGCAGGGTGGCCTTCTCGGCCCCGTGGCCGATGGCGAGGTTGCCGAGCACCGGAAACCCGATGTCCCCCAGCCGGTCGCGCACGACCTCCTCCACCCCGCGCTCGGCCCACTCCCCGAACGCCACCCCGGCCACGCCGTCCAGCTTCCCGGCCTGCCGCAGGTGGGTGAGCATGCGGTCGATCCGGTACGGAGCCTCCCCCACCTCCTCGAGGAAGAGGATCCTCCCCGCCGTCTCGATCTCGTAGGGCGTGCCCAGGGTGGCCACCACGAGGGAGAGGTTGCCGCCGACCAGGGGGCCGCGCGCGACACCACCACGGATGGCCACGGCGGGCGGCAGGTCGGGCGGGTTGGCGACGAGGCCGAGCGGCGCGGCCCGGAACAGCGCCCGCCTCAGGAAGTCAGCCGTGAACGGTGCCAGCCCACGGGCGAGGTCGCCCGCCACCATCGGCCCGTGGAAGGTCACGAGGCCGGCCCGCCGGTGGATGGCCAGGTGGAGGGCGGTGACGTCGCTGTACCCGACGAAAACCTTGGGGTGCCGCCGGATCACGCCGTAATCGAGCAGGTGCAGCAGGCGGCCGCTGCCGTATCCCCCGCGCACGCAGAAGATCGCCTGCACGGTCGGGTCGCGGAACATCTCCATGAGGTCCGCCGCCCGGTCGCGGTCCGACCCGGCGAGATAGCCCCGCCGCTCCCGCGCGTGCCGGCCCAGCCGCACCCGCAGCCCTATGGCGGCCAGGACGGCGATGCCGCGGTCAAGGTCCTCGGGATCGGCCGGCGGGCTGGCCGGCGCCACCACACCCACGGCGTCGCCCTCCTTGAGGGCCTGCGGCTTGATCATCTGCAGGGGCATGCTGGCACACCGGGGCCGTCCCGCCACCGGCCCCCTGCCAGCATATGCCGAAGTGCTCCAGCGCTTACCTCATGGCGAGCCGCAAACCCCTGGGTGATTACGCCGGCTACCCGGCGGCCAGTCGCTCCTGGTAATCGTAGACCATCCGCGAGAGGTGGGCGATGTCGGCGAACGCGCCATCGACGTCGGTGACCCCGTTGATCAGGACGCAAAGGATGTACGGCCGCCGGCTCATGACCACCCCCACATCCCCTGCCATCCCGGCCACGTCCCCCTCCTTATGGGCGACCGTGACGGAGGGCGGAAGCCGTCCCGGCAGGCCCACGTGGTAGATGGAGTGGGCCATGTCGTCCAAGAGGCGGTTGCCCAGGGCAGGGTGGCGGCGGGCGAAGTCGAGCCGGGGTGATGTTCTCACCGCCGGGGTAGACGGTCTCGCCCCCCAGCCCGCGCATGAAGGCGGCCACCCTGTCCTTGCCCAGCCGCCGCAGGAGCATGCGCGTGGCCACGTTGTCGCTCACGACGATGGACAGCGTGGCCAGGACTCGCAGCGAATAGGTGTCTCCCCCCCGGGCCGCGAACTGGAGGATCCCCGCCCCTGTCTGGTAGTCCGTGGCCGGGTCGTAGGCCACCCGTTCCGCCATGTCGATCTCGCCCCTGGCGGCCAGCTCATTGAGGTAGAGGACGATGGGCACCTTGACCGTGCTGGCCGCCCGTATCGGCGCGCGCTCGTTTATGCCCCAGGAGGAGCCGGAGGCCAGGTCCTGGAAGTAGATCCCGAACAGCGCCGGGCGCCGCGTGGCCACGAACTCCGCGACCCGCGCCCGCAGGGGGCCGTAATCGGGCGCCCCCAGGCGGGGCGCCGGTGGCGCGGGCGGAGGGGGAACCGCCCCGGGCCCCCCTTCCCGCCGCCGGAGGTCGCGCGCCAGCGCTACGAGCAGCACGCCGAGGACGGCGATCGCCACGAGGGTCCGCGTCCCCCTGAACCGCGCCATGGCCACATCCCTCCCTTCCGGGCGGCGTGCGTCCTCGCCGTCAGCGCATAGTTTCCCCCGTTTGATCCGTTCGTGCCCGGTGGTACACTGGCAGGTGAGGGATCGGGGGGTTCACCGCACCATGGCGGAGGGCAAGAAGACGATCGGCGGCGGTTTCACGCACGTAGACGCGCGCGGCCAGGCCCGCATGGTGGACGTGAGCGGCAAGCCGCCCACCAAGCGCGTGGCCGTGGCGCGGGGCCGCGTGCTAATGAAGCCGGAGACCGCGGCCATGGTGGCGGAAGCCTCGGCCGCCAAGGGCGACGTGCTGGCCGTGGCGCGGGTGGCCGGCATCATGGCGGCCAAGGAGACGGCACGCCTCGTTCCCCTCTGCCATCCCCTGGCGTTGTCCTCGGTGCAGGTGGACTTCCGTCTGGACCAGGCCGCCGGGGCGGTTGAGATTCAGGCCGCCGTCCGCACGGTGGGCCCGACGGGCGCCGAGATGGAGGCCCTGACCGCCGTCGCGGTCGCCGCCCTCACCATATACGACATGTGCAAGGCCGTGGACAAGGCGATGGTCATCTCGGACATCCGCCTCGTCGCGAAGGCTGGGGGGCAGAGCGGGCGGTTCCTCCGGCCCGGCGAGGCCGCCTGGCCAGACGACGGCGACGGCGGGGAGCCGGAGGCCGACCTGTGGGAAGGGGGGCTGCTCCCGTGACCGCAGGGGCTTCGGGCATCCGCGCCGGCATCATCACCGCCAGCGACCGCGCGGCGCGGGGGGAGCGCCCGGACGCCAGCGGGCCCGCCCTGCGGGCGGCCCTGGAGGAGGCCGGCATCGCCGTCGCGGCACAAAGGGTGCTGCCGGACGACCGCGCCGCCCTCGCCGCCGCCCTGCGCGACCTGGCCGCCTCGGGCCTGGACGTGATCCTCGTCACGGGCGGCACCGGCCTCGGACCCCGCGACGTCACCCCCGAGGCCATCCGCGACGTCATCGACCGCGAGGTGCCCGGGCTGGGCGAGGCCATGCGCGCCGCGGGGGGCCGTCACACCCCTTTCGCCGCCCTCTCCCGCTCCCTGGCGGGGGTGCGAGGCCGCACGCTCATCGTCGGCCTGCCCGGGAGCCCGCGCGGGGCCCGGGAAGGGTTGGAGGTCATCCTCCCCCTCCTCCCCCACGCCGTGCACGTCCTGCGCGGCGGGGACCACCCGCAGCGGCCGGGCGACGCGGGCAGCGCACCCGCCAGCCGGCCCGC
>JBBITQ010000059.1:0-7407 GCA_037440685.1 Clostridiales bacterium | reverse complement strand
CTCGCGCCCGTCGCAGCACGGGGGCTGCGCGCCCCCGCGCCTCCCGGCGGCCGGCGGGGGTTCGGGCGGGCTCCACCCCGGGGCGCTGGCGGCCAGGGCCCCAGCCATCGCCGCCGCCAGGGCCGGGAGGCCGAAACAGGGCTGGCGGTAGAGCTTGGCGATGAGGTCGGCGTACTGGTGCAACGTGCCCATCAGGAGGACGTCGGTGGGCTCGGGGGAGAAGGCGGAGACGCAGTCGGCCATCGCCGCGTCGCCGCCCCGCGCCAGCATCTCCTGCTTGATGATGTTGGCCGCGCGCGGGTCGACGCCGGGCAGGAGCAAGAGGCGGAAGACAGCCTTCGGGGCCATGATGGCGATGCCGCCCGGATGCACGCCGATGCGCCGCATGGCTGCGCGCACGGCCTCCAGGTCATCCAGGGCCAGCACCCGGACCTCGTGCCGCCTCTCTCCACCCACCCTTCCCACTCCTCCTGCAGCGTCCGCCCTTGCGCGCCGCTCCCACGCGCCCGAGGATGCGGCTTGACGGCCACGCGCCGGTGGCGCGGTGCCGGGGCGGTTAACCCTGTTCACATTGTACGCAAACTACACACGACTGCGGGGAGCGTCGGGCGCGGTGGACGCGCTCCATCCCCTCAGCCGCAAGCCCGGCGCGGGCTGCGGCTCGGCGCAGTGACCCCGGCCTGGGCGGCGCCTCGCCGCAGGCGCGCCAAACCGGGGAGGAGGGCGAACGGCGTGCACCCATGGGAGGGCGAGAGGCTGGCGCGGGAGATCGGTTTCCGGACGCAGACGGCGCTCGCCCGGCTGGAGGAGCTGGCCGGCACCGGCCCGGGAGGCAGCCGGTTCGACTGCGTCGTCGTCGGGGCCGGACCGGCGGGGAGCACGGCGGCCTATTTCCTGGCGCGCGCCGGCCTCAAGGTTGCCCTCCTGGAGCAGGGGCCGTTCCCGGGCGCCAAGAACGTGGGCGGCGGCGCCCTGTACACCCAGATGATGGCACCCCTCTTCCCCGGCTTCTGGCGCGAAGCGCCCCTGGAAGGGGCGATCGTCAACCAGGAATATCACCTGCTGACCGAAGACGGCGCCGTCACCTTGGGCGTCAAGAACGCCCGCTTCGCACGGCCACCCTACAACCGCTTCTCCGTCCTCAAGGCCCGCTTCGATCCCTGGCTGGCCCGCCAGGCGCAGCGTGCCGGCGCCCTGGTGCTGGTGAACCACAAGGCGGACAGCCTGCTGATGGAGGGAGGCCGGGTCACGGGCGTCCTGGTGGGTCGCCCTTACGCCCGGGAGTTTCGCGCGCCGGTGACCATCCTGGCCGAAGGGGCCGGCGCCATACTGGCGAGCAAGGCGGGGCTAATCCCGAAACCCAAGAAGGAGAACATGTCCCTGTACGTCAAGGAGGTCCTGGCCCTGCCGCCGGAGACGATCCGGGAACGCTTCGGCCTCCGGCCCGGCCAGGCCGCGGTCATCGGGCTCTTCGGCCACAGCACCGCCTACCTCACGGGGACGGCGGCCATCTACACCTGCCGGGACTGCATCGGCATCAACGCCGGGAGCATCTTGAACCGCATGGCCCAGGCGCGCCTGAACCCCATCGCCTTCCTGGAGAGGATCAAGGCCCACCCCTTCGTGCGCCCGCTCATCGCGGGGGCCCGGCCCATGGAGTTCATGGCCCGCCTCATACCCGACGGCGGCTACCCCGCCATCCCCAAGCTCCACCACGCGGGAGTCCTCATCGCCGGAGACACCGCCGGCCTGGTGAATGGCACCCACGGGATCAACAACGCCGCCGTGTCCGGACGCTTCGCCGCCGAGGCGGTGCTGGCGGCGCACCGGAAGGGGGATTTCGGCGCGGAGGCCCTCGCGCTGTACCGGGAGCTCCTGGAGGGAAGCTTCGTGATGACCGACCTGCGCGCCCACGCCGGGGTGCCCCGCTTTTACGAGCGGCACCC
Source organism: Clostridiales bacterium (assembly GCA_037440685.1). GTDB lineage: Bacteria > Bacillota > Sulfobacillia > DYIH01 > JBBITQ01 > JBBITQ01. Next base: position 5,461 of record JBBITQ010000059.1, on the reverse strand, counting down.
CGACGTCATGGATGTCTACCCGAAGCTGGCGAACGAGCTGGCCTACCAGTTGGCCATGGTGTACCCCATGCCCAAGCGGGAGAAGAGGCGCCTCCTGTGGCGCGAGGCGTTGGCGGTGCGCCCCTGGCCGCGCCTCTTGGGAGACATCGTAGACACCATCCGGGTGGTGCGCTGAGGAGGCGGGAGCGATGGCCATCAGCCTGTGGTGGCAGGAGAGAAACAAAAAGGCGCGGAGGCTGGTCCGCCGGGCGGTCCGGGAGCGCCATGCGCAAACGGAGCCCCCGGGCGACAGCCGCCCCGCGCGAGAGGCGACCGCCACGCCTTCAGAGGCGGGTGAACCCTGGCACGCCCAGGCGGCCCGCCGGGCCGCCCTCAGTCTGCGCCTGGTGGACCCGACCACCGCGCACGTGTTCATCAAGGACCAGGAGGCCTGCCGGGAAGGGTGCGGGCAGGAGTGCACCTTCCTCTGCCCGGCGGGCGTCTTCGCGCCGGCCACGGACGCCTCCGGCCGCCCCTTCATCAGCGTCCGCTACGAGCTCTGCGTGGAATGCGCCGCGTGCCGGATCTTCTGCGCGCGGGACAACATCGAGATGGACTACCCGGTGGGCGGCTACGGCATCGTCCACCGCTACGGCTGAGGGGCATACCGCGCGCCGGCGGGCACCCCCGGCGGCGCGCTGGCTGTTTGCCATTACCTGAAACAGGGCATCAATAATAAACGTGGATCGGCTGGACAAGGTGAAGGAACTCAGGGTTTCAGTCACCATCGCGCTGGCCCACCTGGAGGCTGCCCTGCGCGGCTTTGACGGGAAGAGGAGCGACGGCGATGCCGGCGCGCTCCAACGCGCCCTCCTGGCCCAATTGCAGGACAGCGACGACATCGTCTTCCGGCGCTTCCGCCTCGGCGCCAGCGGCATGGGCGCCATGGCAGTATACGCAGACGGGCTCGTGAACAAAGAAGATCTCGAAGAGCGCGTCATCGCCCCGCTCATCCTCTCCCCCGCCCCCGCGGACGGGACGCTGGCCGCGGATCTGGTCGAGCGGGCCATCACCGCAGCGGAGGTCAAGACCACGGGCGAGCTGGACGAAGCTATGGGCTCCGTGCTCGCCGGGAAGACGGTCCTCCTCCTCGAGGGCTGCCCCGAAGCGGTCATCGTGAGTAACCCGGGGGCCAAGGAGCGAGGGGTGGAGAAGCCAGCCATCGAGTTCGCCTTGAAGGGCCCGCGGGATTCGTTCTCCGAGAGCCTGATCACCAACACTGCCCTCATACGCCGGCGGCTGCGCGACCCGGGGCTGCGCATCCAGAAGCTACGGATCGGGCGCCGCACCAGGACGGACGTGGCCCTGATCTACCTCGAGGGCGTGGCCAACCCGGAGATAGTCCAGGAGGCGCGGCGCCGGCTGGAACGGATCGACATCGACGGCATCCTGGACAGCGGTTACATCGAGCAGCTCATCGAGGACACCCAGTGGTCGCCCTTCCCCACGGTGAACGGCAGCGAGCGGCCGGACGTGGTGGTGGCGGGACTCCTGGAAGGCCGGGTGGCGATCCTCGTCGACAACAGCTCCTTCGCCCTCATCGTCCCCGCCACCTTCGACGGGCTCTTCCACAGCCCGGAGGACTCCTACGACCGCTGGCTGCCGGTGAGCCTCCTACGCGTGGTGCGCTTCATCGCCAGCTTCGCCGCCCTCCTGACGCCGTCGCTCTACGTGGCCATGGCCTCCTACCACCCCGGCCTCATGCCGCTCAAACTGGCCGTCAAAGTGGCGGGCAGCCGGGAGGGAGTCGCCTTCCCCGTGGTGTTCGAGGCGCTCCTCGCCCAGTTCTCCCTGGAGCTCCTGAAGGAAGCCAGTTTCCGCATCCCCTCTCCCGTAGGCCAGGTCTTCGGCGTGGTGGGCGGCCTGGTGCTGGGCGACCTGGGCGTCCGCGCCGGCATCTTCAGCGAGATCATGATGATCGTCATCGCCATCACGGCCATCGCGTCCTTCTCCATCCCCACCGTACCGCTGGGCACCGTGGTCCGCCTCCTCGGCTTGCCCGTGATGCTGGCCACCGCGTTCCTGGGCCTCTTCGGCATGGTCCTGACCCTACTGGCCATCCTGGCCCACCTGGCTGTCCTGCGCAGCTTCGGCGTGCCGTATCTCGTCCCCTACGCCTTCTTCTCCGCCCAAGACCTCAAAGACACCATCCCAAAATTCCCTCTGGCCACCTATCGCGGGCGGCCTACCTTCTTCCGGCCCAGGGTCACCGTGATGCAGAAACCTCTGAAGCAGGGGGTGAACCAGGGATGATGTGGATCAACAACCGTATCCCTGCCACAGCCCTTCTCCTCCTCATCCCGATGACCATCGTAGAACCCCCCGGCTCCACCATCAGCGCGGCCGGCGACGGCGGATTCCTTTCCTTCGTCATCGGGTTCGGCCTAGCCACGCTGGGGGCGGTGACCGCCGGCCTCCTGGCGCGGCGGCATCCCGAGGAGACGCTGGCGGGGAGTCTCCGTACCCTGTTCGGCCGGCCCCTGGGCACCGTGCTGGCGGCCGGCTACGCCCTTTTCTGGCTGGCGACAGCCGCCTGGCTCCTGCGCTTCGAGGCCGCCGAGACCACCGATCTCCTGCTCCCCCTCACGCCCGTCGCCGTACCGATGCTCTGCATGCTGGCCCTGGCCGTCTACCTGACTGCGCACGGCGTGGAACCCATGGCGCGCTGGTGCTTCGTGGTTCTGCCTTTCGGGCTGGCGGTGGCCTTGCTCTTCTCCCTCATCGGCATCGCCCGGGGGGAACCGGTCCGGCTCGCCGACCTCCCCGCAGGCGGGCTGCCGGAGGTGGTGCGCAAATCCCTGGAAGTCGCCGGGGTCCTCGAGGGGATCGCAGCGCCCCTCATGCTGTCCGGCTACTTCTTGCAGCCGCACCGGATCCCGGCGGCGACCCTGGGGGGGATGGCCATCGCCGGGGTCGCCTTGGGAAGCGCAGTGGCCATGGTCCTTTCGATGTTCGGGGTGCGGGGGGCGTCTCTCTATCACTGGCCGGCGGTGGCGACGGTGCAGAACGTGATCCTACCGGGCTTCGCGGTCGAGAAAATGGACATCATCTACCTGGCCGGCATCGGCATGCTGGGGCTCGGGCGCTTCGCGCTGCTCTACCTGATGGCCACCGTCACGATCCAGAACCTCATCCCATCCGTTCCCCTGCGGACGGTGGCCTTCGCCCTGGCGCCACCCCTGCTGGCCATGGCCCTGCTCCCGCCCCACTTCGACAGCCTCTCCCAGATCCGCGCCCTGCTCGTCTACCCCACCTGGGGCTTCTGTTATGGCATACCCCTCGTGGGCCTGGGGCTTTCATCGTGGCGGAGCAGACGAGCCAGGGCGGACCGTGGCGCGCGGGCGCTGGCCACCGACAGCAGGAGACCGCCGTCATGAGCCGGCGCCTGGGCATCCCCCTCTCGCTGGTGGTCTTGGCAGGAGCTCTGCTCACAGGCGGGTGCTGGGACTACCGGGACATCAACGACCGGAGCCTGGTGCTCGGCGTCGCCATCGACGCGGCACCGGACCATGGCCACGCCGTGACGGCGGAGCTGGCCTCACCGGCCCTCGCCAACCAACCCGGACCTGGTGCCGGCGGGGGCAAAGGCGGGGCGGTGGGCGGCGGCGCCCCCCCTGCAGGGCGCGCCCTGATCCGGGCCACGGCCGCCACCTCCTCCCACGCCCTGGCATGGCAGCGCCGCACCTGGTCGCGACCGCTGGAGTTCGGCCTTCAGGGGCTCTGGATCCTGGACGAAGACTACGCCCGGCGAGGGGAGAAGGACGAATTCGGGTGCCAGGCCTGCCATCCGGCCATGAGCACCGCCATGCACTTCCTGGTGGCCGACGGCCACGGGGGGGACTACCTGGCAGCCCCGCCACCCGAGGGAACCTTCGTATCGTCCTACCTCTCCAACTTGGTCCGGAGCGCCGCGGAACGGGGAAGCATCCCTCCAGTGGATCACATAAGCGAGTTCGTCGCCGCCATGGAGGAGAGCGGCGTCGCCCTGGCGCCCCGGCTCTCCTGGGACAGCGGCAGGCCGAAGCTGGCCGGGGCAGGCGTGTTCCGGAACTACCGGCTCATCGGCTGGCTGGACGAGGACGCGACCGAAGGGGTGAACTTCCTCCTAGGTACGGCGCGACGCACGACGGTCGTGGTGCCGTGCCCGCCCCTCCCGGTTGGGGGCGCCGTGACCGGAGCGCGTATGGACACCACGGTGGAGATATTGGGCCGGTCCAGCAAGTTACGCGTGGAGTCACGGGACGGCCGGCCGACCCTGCGCTACCGCCTCAAGGCCAGCGCCCTGGCCATGGATTCCGGCTGTCCCCGCGCCCCAGGCCCCCGCGGCGTGTCGAGCGATGAGGAGAGACTTCTCGCCCGGGAGACCGCCCGCGCGGTGCACGCCCGTGCCCTGCGCGCCATCGGCCGCCAACGGGAGTTGGGCGCCGACTTCTTGGGCTGGGGAGCCTACTTGCGGCGGTTCCATCCCGGCCTCTGGCGGGAACTGGGCGCGAACTGGGACGCCGCCCTCCGAAACCTGCCGGTGGACGTGGAAGTGAGCATCCGAATCTTCCGTCACTCCCGTTTCCACTGAAGCCCTCCTCAGCCCGATCTTGGGAGGTACCCCCCGCTACAGCTCGTGAGTGCCATTGACACTCGGCGCGCCGCGCAATAACATGATTAGGATGTAGGCGCAATACCACGGAGAGGGGTAGCATGAAACGGCGTATCCAGGACATTCTGAGCAAGCTGCAGGAAAAGGACTACAAACTGACTCCACAGCGCCAGGTGGTGGTGCAGGTCCTGCTGAACAACGTGGGAAAGCACCTAAGCGCTGAGGACGTGTACCAACTGGTGAAGGCCAAGAGCCCCGACATAGGCCTCGCCACGGTCTACCGGACGCTGGAACTCCTCCATAGCCTGGGCGTCCTCCAGAAGATGGACTTCGGGGACGGGCGCTCCCGCTATGAGTTCAGCAGCGAAAGCCACCACCACCATCACCTGATCTGCGTCTCGTGCGGCCAGGTGCAGGAGTTCGGCGAGGACCTCCTCGAGGGACTCGAGGATCAGGTAGCGGCGCAGAGCGGTTTCAAGGTGACGGACCATCAGGTGAAATTCTACGGCTATTGCCGCGAATGCCAAGCGCGGTCCACCTAAGACGGTATCCGTGAAGTTTCGAGTCCACCCCCATGCCGCCGCCACATATAGATCAGTGGACCGATTCGAGGGGGCGGGCCATGGATTGGAAGACTATGGTGGCCACGTTCGCTTTGGTTTTCATGGCCGAACTGGGGGACAAGACGCAACTGGCCACCATGATGCTGGCGGCGGAGATGCGCTCCCGCGCCGCCGTCTTCGCGGGAGCTGCGGTTGCGCTCCTGTTGAGCTCCCTCATCGGCGTCCTGGCGGGAGACGTCGTGAGCCGCCTGTTTCCGGTGCGGTA
>JBBITQ010000058.1:4165-7413 GCA_037440685.1 Clostridiales bacterium | reverse complement strand
AGTACAACACCGCCGATCCGGCCAAGGTGTCTGTCCGGGTGCTGGAACAGTTGCGGGATGCCGTGGGGGTGAGGGCGGTGGACGACCGTACCCTGGAGGTCAGGCTGCGGGAGCCGGCGCCCCACTTCCTGGAGTTGACCTCGTTCTTCACCTACCTGCCGGTGCCCCGCAAGGCGGTGGAGACCGGCGGGGAGCGCTGGGCGGACCAGCCGCGGACCCTCGTGGTAAACGGCCCGTTCCGGCTCAAGGAGTGGAAGCGGCGGGACGAACTCGTCCTGGAGAAGAACGCGTCGTATTGTGACGCCGCCGCGGTGCGGCTGACGCGGCTCCGGTTCTTCCTGGTGGCCGACCCCGCGGCGTCGGCGACCATGTACGCCAACGGCGAGATCGACATGGCCATGGCGGGGCTCGTGCCGCTGGAGGAGACGCCGGAGCTCTTGAAGAGCGGCGACGCGCGCCGGGCCCCCTTCCTCGCCACGTACTACCTGATGTTCAACACGGCGCGGCGTCCCTTCTCCGATCCCAGGGTGCGCCGCGCCCTGGCGCTGGCCTTGGACCGGAAGAGCCTGGTCGCGGGCGTCCTGCGCGGCGGGGAGCCGCCTGCGCTGGCCTTCGTGCCGCCCGGGATCGTCAACCCCGCCACGCGCAAGGACTTCCGGGCGGAGGGGGGCGGCTATTTCAAGGACGCCGATGTTGCGGAGGCGCGGAAGCTCCTGGCCTCCGCCGGTTTTCCGGAGGGGCGCGGGTTCCCGCGCGTCACGCTCCTCTACAACACGGAGGGCATCCACCGCCAGGTGATGGAGGCCATCCGCGACACGTGGAAGCGCGAGCTGGGGATCGAGGTGGACCTGGAGGGCCAGGACTGGAACGCCTTCACGCGCACCAAGGCCGCCGGCGACTTCCACATCGCCCGCGGGGGCTGGATCGGCGACTACGGCGACCCCCTGAGCTTTCTGGAGATGTGGACGTCGTCCAGCCGCCAGAACGAGGCGCGCTGGCGGAACGCCTCTTACGACGAGGTCATCGCCCGGGCGCGGCTGGCCGCCGACGCCGGGGCGCGCATGGAGGCGTTGCACGAGGCGGAGCGGCTCCTCATGGAGGAGATGCCCGTGGCGCCCTTGTTCTTCTACGTCCAGATCTGGCAGCAGAGGGACTACGTCCGGGACGTCTTCATTGACGTGCAGGGGAACGTCTTCTTCAAGCGGGCCTACGTGGCCCCGCACGAGCGGCCGCGGTCCTGAGCGAGATCGGTGCCTGGCGGCCGGGGTGAGGAGGGGTGGCGATGGCGGAGACGCGGGCGTCCGAGCCGGGGACGGAGGAGCGGGAGATGGACAGGGAGGCGGCGCGCGGGCGCATCCGCCGGTTACGCGAGGAGATCGCCTATCACGACTATCGTTACTACGTGCTCGACGCGCCCGTCATCACCGACGCCGAGTACGACGAACTGGTGCGGGAGCTGCAGCGCCTGGAGGAGCGGTTCCCGGACCTGGTCACGCCCGACTCCCCGACCCAGAGGGTGGGTGGAAAGCCAGCCGAGGGCTTCGATCAGGTGCGGCACGTGACGCCGCTCCTCAGCCTGGCCAACGTCTTCAGCGCCGGGGAGATCCTGGACTTCGACCGCCGCGTGCGGTCGCTCCTTCCGGGCGAGGCGGTGGAGTACGTGGTGGAACCCAAGTATGACGGCCTCTCCATCGCCCTCCATTACGAGAACGGCGTCCTGGCGCGGGGGGCCACGCGCGGCGACGGCGAGGTGGGCGAGGACGTTACCGCCAACCTGCGCACCATCAAGACCATCCCCCTGCGCCTCTTGGGGGATGCCCCCCCGAACCTCTGGGTGCGCGGCGAGGTCTTCATGCCGCGCAAGGCCTTCGAGCGCCTCAACGAAGAGCGCGCTCGGGCCGGCGATCCCCTCTTCGCCAATCCGCGCAACGCCGCCGCGGGCTCGGTGCGCCAGCTCGACCCGCGCGTGACGGCCCGGCGCAAGCTCGACTGCTTTGCCTACGAGATCCTGGCCGTGGAGGGGATTGCCGTCCGTACCCAGATGGAGGCCCTGGAACTCTTGAGCCGGTGGGGGTTCAGGGTGAACCCGGAGCACCGCCTCTTCCGCGACGCGGGGGAGATGGCCCGCTACTGCGTGGATTGGGCCGAGCGCCGCTGGGAGCTTGCCTACGAGGTGGACGGCATGGTCATCAAGGTGAACGACCTGGACCAGCAGCGGCGCCTGGGCGCCACGGCCAAGAGCCCCCGCTGGGCCGCCGCGTATAAGTTCCCGGCTGAGCAGGGGCGGACCCGCCTCCTCGGCATCGACGTGTCGGTGGGGCGCACGGGGGCCCTCACGCCCATCGCTATCCTGGAGCCGGTCCGCCTGGCAGGCACCACCGTTTCGCGGGCGAGCCTCCACAACGAGGATTACATCGCCGCCAAGGACATCCGCGTCGGCGACGTGGTCATAGTGCAGAAGGCCGGGGAGATCATCCCCGAGGTGGTGCGCGTGGTGGCCGAGGCGCGCACGGGGGAGGAGCGCCCCTTCCGCATGCCCGACCGCTGCCCGGTGTGCGGGGCGGAGGCGGTGCGCCTGGAGGGGGAGGCGGCGCGGCGCTGTACCAACGTGGCCTGCCCCGCCCAGGCGCGGGAGATGGTGCGCCACTTCGCCTCGCGGGCGGGCATGGACATCGAGAGGGTGGGGCCGGCCCTCATCGACCAACTCCTTGAGAAGGGGCTGATCCGCGACGCGGCGGACCTCTATTATCTGCGGGCCGAGCAGTTGGAGCCTCTGGAGTTCAAGGGGGCGGGCAAGCCGCGCCGCCTGGGGGCCAAATCGGCGGCCTACGTCGTCGCCGCTATCGAGGCGTCCAAGGAGCGGCCGTTCCACCGGCTCCTCTACGCCCTGGGCATCCGCTACGTGGGTGAGCGCACGGCGGAGCTCTTGGCGGAGCGTTTCCCCTGCGTGGACGAGCTGGCCGCCGCCACGGAGAAGGAACTGCTTCAGGTGCCCGAGGTGGGCCCCGTGGTGGCCGAGAGCATCCGCGCCTTCTTCCGCCAGCCTCAGAACCGGCAGCTCATCGAAAAGCTCCGCCGCGCCGGGGTGCGCATGGCGGGGGAGGCGCGGCGGGAGACCGGCCCGCGCCCCCTGGAGGGGCTCACCTTTGTCCTCACCGGCACCCTGCGCAGCATGACCCGCGCCGAGGCTGAGGAGCGCATCGCTGCCCTGGGCGGCCGCGCCGCCGGCAGCGTCAGCCGGAAGACGA
>JBBITQ010000058.1:3788-4155 GCA_037440685.1 Clostridiales bacterium | reverse complement strand
CGCTGGGAGGCCGACGACATCGTCCAGGGCTGGAGCGAGATCGCCCAGCTTTACGAGCAGGAATTCACCCCCAAGTCCAAATACGACAAGGCGCGGGAACTGGGCGTGCCGGTCCTCACGGAGGAGGAATTCCTGCGCCTGATCGGCGGCTAACCTCAATGGGATCGCCGCTCTTCAGCCGTGAGACCACGGCGGGGCGCGCGGCGGGCCGGCCGGAGCCGCCGTGGTATAATGGCCACGAACACAGGCGCGGAGGTGGCGGTGGTGCGGCGGCAGCAGAGGCTCCTCGCCGCGGCGGTGGTCGCGCTCGCCCTCGCCACTGGGGCGGGCTGCGGCCGGCGCGAGCCGGTGGCGGCAAGCGGGCGCG
>JBBITQ010000058.1:0-3778 GCA_037440685.1 Clostridiales bacterium | reverse complement strand
AGGGTGAGCCATCCTCTCATCCCACCTCGGCATCCCCTCGCTCGGCTCAGGCTCCTAGCGCGCAGGCGGAGGAGGGCGCACGGCCGCGGGACGGCGGAACGGTCCGCATCGGCCTCTGGGGCGCGCCCCAGGGGGTGTTCAACCCGCTCTTCGCCGCCGACCCGGCCGACCGCGAGATCAACGCCTTGCTCCACGCCAGCCTCCTGCGACCCGGGCCGGACCTGGCCCCCCGGCCCGGGCTGGCGCGCACCTACGCCGTCTCCGCCGACCAGCGCACCATCGTCTTCATCCTGGACAAGGGCGCGCGGTGGCACGACGGCCAGTTCGTGGCCCCGGAGGACGTGGTCTTCACCTTCCAGACGGTGCTCCACCGCGACTACCGCGGCCCTTACCGCGACGCCTTCCTCTTTATCGAGGGCGCCCGCGAGTTCCGGGACGGCAGGGCCGCCGTCGTCAAGGGCATGCAGGCGCTGGGTGACGGGGCGGTAGCCTTCACCCTGGCTAAGCCCTACGGTCCGGCCCTGATGGCCATCGGCAGCCTGCCCATCCTGCCGCGGCATGCCTTCGCCGGGGTTGCGGTGAAGGACATGGCGCGGGCCGCGGCGTCGCGGGAACGGCCGGTTGGTGCCGGGCCGTTCCGGTTCTCCTCCCGGCGCCAGAACGAGGTGGAGCTGGTCCGCTACGAGCCGTTCTACGGTGGCCGGCCGCACCTGGACCGCGTGGTCTTCGCCGTCATCGGCCCGCGCCTGGACCTGGCCCGGCTGAAGGAGGGGGTCGCGGACGTCGTGCGCGTCAACCCCGCCGACGCCCCGGCGGTCGAGCGGGCGGGCCTGGGCGTGCGGGAGTGGCCGGATCCGGGCTATTACTACGTGGGGATCAACATGAACTACCGTCCCCTGGACGACCGCCGCGTGCGGCAGGCCCTCGCTTACGCCCTGGACCGTGAGGCCATGGTGGGTCAGCTCTTCGCGGGCCACGCCACGCTCCTGGCCGGCCCCGTCCCGCCCGGTTCCTGGGGCGAGGCGCCGGGGCTCGATCCCTATCGCCATGACCCCAACCGGGCACTCCGGCTTCTCGCCGAGGCCGGGATCGCGGACAAGGACGGCGACGGGCGGGTCGAGTGGAGCGGGCGGCCGTTCGAGCTGAACCTCCTGTACGACAAGGGCGCGCCCCTGGCGCCGGAATTGGCGGGGTTGGTGCGGGACCAGCTCCGGCGCGTCGGCGTCAACGTGTACATCCATGGCCTCGAGCGGCGCGAGCTCCTGGACCGCGTCTTCGCCCGGCGCGCCTTCGACCTCTATCTGCTCCAGTGGAAGATGGGGATGGACCCCGACGTGTCGGCCGTCTTCGGCCAGGAGGCGGCCGCCAACGCCGTGAGCTTCAAGAACAAGCGGGCGCAGGAACTCCTTTCTCAGGGGGCGGCCCTGGTTGACGTCCCCAAGCGCCGTCCCCTGTACTACGAGTGGAGCCGCCTGGTCAACGCCGAGCTGCCTTACCTCTTCCTCTTCGCGCCCAACCAGGTGATCGCCGTCTCCGCCCGCCTCCGGGGCCTGACGGTGACCCCGGTGGGCTACGCCGCCGGGGCCGAGGGGTGGTGGGTGGCCCGGTGACCCGACCGGTCATCGAGGCGCGGGGCCTCGTCAAGGAGTTCTGCAAGCACCGGAGCCGGCCGGGTCTTGCCGGCGCGTTGCTCGACCTCTTGAGCCGGCGGATGGAGACGGTGCGGGCGGTGGACGGGATCGACCTCGTCGTGCGGCCGGGGGAGGTGGTCGGCTACATCGGTCCCAACGGCGCCGGGAAGTCGACCACCATCAAGATGCTCACGGGCATCCTCGTGCCGACCTCCGGTACGCTCCGCGTCAACGGCATGGTGCCCTGGCGCGATCGCCAGCGGTTCTGTCGCACCATCGGCGTGGTCTTCGGCCAGCGGAGCCAGTTGTGGTGGGACATCGCGGTGCGGGAGAGCTTCCGCCTCCTGCAGCGCATCTACCGAGTCGCGGAGGAGGACTATCGGCGGCAGGTGGGGATGCTGGCCGAGGTGCTGGAACTCGCGGATCTGATGGACGTCCCGGTGCGCAAGCTGAGCCTGGGCCAGCGGATGCGGTGCGAGCTGGCGGCGGCGCTGATCCACAACCCCCCGCTCCTCTTCCTCGACGAGCCGACGATAGGCCTCGACGTCACGGTGAAGCTGCGGATCAGGCAGTTCCTGCGCGAGCTGAACGCCCGGCACGGCACCACGATCCTCCTCACCACCCACGACCTCGGGGACATCCAGGCGCTGTGCCAGCGGGCGGTGATCATCGACCGGGGCCGCATCGTCTACGACGGGAGCCTGGAAGCGCTCAGGCAGGCGGTGCCGGGCGGGCGGGGCCGGCGCAGCCTGGAGGAGGTCATACAGGCGGTGTACCAGGGTGCCCTGGCCAGCGGCGGTCCGGGGGGTGAGGGCGGTGTGGCGGGCCTATCTGGAGCTGGCGCGCGTTAGGTTCCTGGCCATGCTCGCCTACCGGGTCAACTACTGGAGCGGCGTCATCATCTACACGGTGAACATCGGCGCCTACCATTTCTTCTGGCAGGCGGTCTACGCGGGGCGCCAGGAGCTGGGCGGTCTCACCGCGGCCCAGATGACGAGTTATCTGGCCGTGGCCTGGATGGCGCGGGCCTTCTACTTCAACAACCTGGACCGGGAGATCGCGGCCGAGATCCGCGACGGCACCGTGGCGGTCCAGCTCATCCGCCCCTACAGCTACATACTGTGCAAGCTGGCCGGGGCTCTTGGTGAGGGGCTCTTTCGCCTGCTGTTCTTCGCCCTGCCGGGGTTGGCGCTGGCCTGGCTGGTTTTCCCCGTGCGCCTGCCGGGGGACCCGGCCGTGTGGGCGCCGTTCACCGCCGCGCTCGCGCTGAGCTTCGGGGTCAACTCGCTCTTCAACGTCATCACGGGTCTCCTGGCCTTCTTCCTCCTCAACAACTCGGGGCTGATGCACGCCAAGCGGGTGGCGGTGGACCTCCTCTCGGGCCTGTACCTCCCCCTCGGCTTCTACCCCGAGCCGGTCCGGACGGTCCTGGGCTGGCTGCCCTTCCAGGCCATCGGGTACGTGCCCAGCCTGGCCTTCGCCGGCGCCCTGCGCGGTGAGGCCCTGGCCCGCGCCCTCCTGCTCCAGGTGTGCTGGATCGCGGTCCTGGGCTTGCTGGCCGCGCTGCTCTGGCGGCTGGCGGGCCGGCGCCTCGTCGTCCAGGGGGGATAGGCGTGGCCTACTACCTGGCGGTGGGGTTCCGGTACATGGTGCAGTACCTCAAGGGGAGGCTGGCCTACGGCGCCGACTTCTGGACCGGCGTCTTCTCCGACCTGGTCTACCAGGCGGCGAACCTCCTCTTCCTCATCGTGGTGTTCGACCACGTCCCGGCCGTCCACGGCTGGCGGCGCGAGGAGATGCTCTTCGTCTACGGCTACTTCCTCCTGCCCTACGCCCTCTTCAGCGCCACGGCGGCCAACCTCTGGGAGTTCGCCGACCGCTATGTCGTCAGGGGGGAGATGGACCGGGTGCTCACCCGCCCCCTTCCCGCCCTCTTCCAGGTGCTCCTGGAGACCTTCGAGCCGGAGGCCCTGCTCGGCCTCCTGACCGGGGCGGGCCTGATGCTATGGTGTGGATCGCGCCTGGACGTGGCGTGGCGGTGGTGGGACGGGCCGGCGCTCCTCGCGCTCGTGGCCGGCAGCACCATGATCTACTTCGGCATCTACGTGGCCCTGGCCAGCGTGGCCTTCTGGGCTGACGGGCGCACC
>JBBITQ010000057.1:0-7547 GCA_037440685.1 Clostridiales bacterium | reverse complement strand
GGCATGATCCCGGACCAGAAGAAGCACAAGGGCCTCCAGTTCATCCCCCTTGGAGTGCACGCCGGTCCCGACGGCCGGCTTTACGTCACGACCAAGGACAACCGCATCCTGATCTTCGACAGGGACGACAACCTGGTGTCCCAGTTCGGCCGTTCCGGTCCCACGCCCGGGGCGCTCTCCTATCCCAACGGGATCGCCGTCGACCGGCAGGGGCGGATCTGGGTGGCCGACAGCAACAACGGGCGCGTGCAGGTGTTCAGCCCAGACGGCAAGAGGGTGGTCCTGACGCTGAGGGGGTTCTCCGTCCCGCAGGGGATCACCATCGATAGCCGCGACCGGGTTTGGGTGGCCGATCCCAACCAGCAGATCATCCAAGCATACGACCTCAACGGCAATCTCCTCTGGACCATCGGGGAGCGCGGCGAGGGCGACGGCCAGTGGAACTTCCCCAACGCCGTCGTCTCCACCGGCGACCGGGTCTTCATCAGCGACCGGGAGAACGCCCGCATCGTCGTCTTCGGGTTCTAGCGCATCTGGCAGCCGCCCCGTGTGCTACAATGGGGGCAGCAGGGCCTGGAGGGGGCAGCCATGGCCGGCACGGGCACCCGGTTCACTTACGGTGATTATCTCCTCTTGCCCGAGGGCAAGCGATACGAGATCCTGGAGGGCGATCTGGTCGTGGTCCCGTCCCCGGGCACCGACCACCAGCGGATATCCCGCAACCTGGAGGTCCGCCTCTGGGAGTTCGTGCGGGAGCGCGGCCTGGGGGAGGTGCTGCACGCCCCCCTGGACGTGGTGCTGGCCGAGGAGGACGTGGTGCAGCCGGACATCATCTTCATCTCCCGGCCGCGCCTGGGGATCGTCGCAGAGAAGGGCATCCGCGGCGCCCCTGACCTGGTGGTGGAGATCCTGTCGCCGGGCACCGCTGAGCGCGACCGGACGGTGAAGGAGAAGCTGTACCACCGGTTTGGCGTGCGCGAGTTCTGGCTGGTCGACCCCGCGGCCCGGACGGTGGAGATCAAGGTTTGGGCGCCGGAAGGCTTCCGGACGGCACAGGTCTACCCCGAGGGGACAGCACTCCGGTCCCCGCTCCTCGATGGCCTGGCGATCGACGTGGGCGCCATTTTCCCCTGACCGCGTTATGCGCCGCCGCATGGCGCGCCTCTTCCTTGTCCAGCATTTGCCGGGTAGGACGAGCATATTGTAGTTATAGTTAACTAGTTGCAACCGACAGGAGGGCGCCCATGTCCGCCGCCCGCTCGGTGTGGTCTCTTTTTAGCCTGGCGGTCGCCGTGGTGTTGTCGTTTCTTTCGGCTGCTTTCGTGCCCGCCGGCCATCTGCGGGCGGCGGGAGCGCCGTGGCCGATGGCGCGGCCTGGCGACGCGGGACCGCCGGATACGAAGGCGCTGGTCAGGAGCCACGGCGTGGCCGTGGGGTTCACACCGAGGGCCGGCGTGACCTACCAGGTGTACCGCCACGACAGGCTGAGCGGGAGGCGTTTCGCGCCCCTGGGGCGCCCGGCCACGTACCAGGGCGGCGGGGAGTTCTTCACTCAGGAGCGCTACCAGGAGGGCCAGCCGGGCTCTCGCGGGTGGTACTACGACTACAATTACGACTACCTCTTCTACGTCGACCCGGGTGTCGCCCCTTATGAGGAGTACTACTACCTCGTAGCTGCGGACGCGGACCGGGACCCGGCGGGGAGCCCCATCGCCGACCCGAACGCGTACCTGAACGCCTACATGGTGGCGGCCGCCTTTCCGCCCACCCAGACGCGCCACGGGAACTTCAGCGAGTACACCGACGCCTGCACCGCGTGCCACGGGCTGCACAGCGCCCAGCACCCCAAGCTCCTGAAGGGCCCCACCACCACCGACCTCTGCGGGACCTGCCACGACGGGTCGGGGTCCAAGTACGACATCGTCATGGGCCGGGTGCGCACGGGGCCGGACTGGAGCACTTTCACCAAGAACCCCGCCGGCCCCTTCGGGGACCAGCTCCGGCCGGTGGCGGGGGCGCCGGTGCTCACCTCCCGGCATAACGTCTTCCGCGCCGGGCTCACCGCGGAGGGGGGCGTGTCGGACACGGCGGCGCAGCTCTGGCAGGCGCCGGGCAGCACGTACCTCCTGGCCGGGAGCGCCCCGGGCGGGTCCGGGTGGACGAACGCCCTCCTGTGCACCTCCTGTCACGAGCCGCACAACCGCTACAACAACTTCCGCCTCCTGCGCGGCGACTACAGCGTGGGCGAGTATGCGCTGCCGGCGCTGGGCGGGTCCCGGACAGGCATCGTGGTCCGCGGCGTGAGCGAGGTATTCCCCGACCAGGCGCCGCCGCCGCTGGACGGGTCCTGGCAGACCAAGCCGTACACGAGGGGGCAGGCGGCCAGCCGCTACCTGGCGGGGTCCAGCATCACCGGCTCGGCGGTGGCCGACTTCTGCTCCGCCTGCCACCGCGTCTTCACCATGCCCGAGACCATCCCCGCCGCCGTCTACGGCGTCATCGGGGAGCACCGCCACAAGGTGGGGATGCCGGCGGCCGATGCGTACCTCCTCGGCCGCATCATCGACGGTCCACTCGGGCCCTGGGGCGACGTCTGCTTCGCCGGGGACTGCGCCGGCCAGGGGCGCCTGGAGGATTTCAACGGGGGGAACCTCTACAAGTATGTCCCGTTGGAGGGGCGGGCCGAGGACGACCCGGCCACGCCTCGGAACGAGTACGCCGACAACAAGGTGGTCTGCTTGACCTGCCACGTGGCGCACGGCACCGGTGCCGCCGCCGGCGGGATGCTGGCCGACCCGGCGCACCCCGGCCAGACGGTGCCGGCCAACCTGGAGGTCGCGTACCGGAACAACGCGCTGAACAACACCAACACCCTGCCGGCTCGGTACGAGGAGGACCCGGCGGCAGGGACGCAGCGCGGCCTGAACCCCGTCGCCGGCTACCTCTTCAACCGCCGCCAGGGCCAGATCTACGGGTCGAGCTCGGTGCTGGCGCGCTTCCAGCCGTTCGCCTCGGCCTGCTACCGGTGCCACAGCACGACGCCCGGCTGAGCACGCGCGGCGGCGGGGGAGCGGCCAGCGGGTGTGGGGGCGGGGGCTGTAGCATGAGGGAGGCAGTGGCAAGGCGGCTGCGGGAATGGGCCCGCCGGGCCGGGGAGCGGCTGCTGGCTTGGGAGGAGGCCGCGCTCCGGGCCACGCCGCCGCCGGCGGGCCGAAGCCTGCCGCTATGGGCGGCGCTGGCGCTCGCGGCGGGGGTATTCCTTGCCGCCACGGTGGCCGGGTCCGCCGTCGGATACCGCTACTTCTGGGGGCAGTGGAGGCCGGTGGGCCGCTGGGACCGGGAGATCGGCGAGTGGTCGCAGGCGGTGCGGCGGTTCCCAGGGGAGGCATCCTACTGGACCAACCTGGCCTACGCCTACTTCGAGAAGGGCGAGTACGCGCGGGCGGAGGAGGCCATCCGGGAGGCGCGGCGCCTGGCCCCCGGCGACCCCGAGGCCGCTTACGTGGCGGGCCTCGTCCTCTACCGGCGCGGCGACTATCCCCGCGCGGAGGAGGTCTTCGCGCGTCTGGCGGCCGAGTTCCCCCGCAACCCCCTGCCGGTGTATCAGCTCGCTGCCACGTATGTCGCAGAGGGCAGACACCGGGAGGCGGTGGAGAGGCTGACGTGGATCATCGCGGAGCTCGACCCCACCCTCGCCGACGCCTATGCCCTGCGGGGGCGGGCCTACGCGGCGCTAGGCGAAAAGGAGCGGGCGAAAGAGGACTTCCGGCGCGCCTTGCGCATGGATCCGGCGCTGGAAGAGGCGCGCGCCGGGCTCGTCGGGCTCGGCGTGCCCGCGGGTGACCTCCCGCCCGCCCACGGCGGGATCGCGGTCCGGCGGCTGCCCGCCGGGTGGTTCTGGTGGTGGCGGTGACGGCGGCTGCGGCGCGGCGGCTGGCCCGCGTGGCGCGCGCCCTGCTCACCCGCCGGGTGCGGTGGCAGTTCGCCTGGAACCTGGCCCTCACCGTCGGGCTGGTCACGGTCGTGTTCCTCGCCGTGCAGGCGGTGCGCCAGCGCCCGCCGGTTTTCGTGCAGAGCGCGCTCACCTCCCTCAACGGGGCTCTGACCCGGCCCCCGCAGTGGCGCACCGACATCTACGGCCCGGCGAGTTCGCCCCTCAACGGCCCCATGGGCGTGAGCGTCGCCCCCGACGGAACGGTGTACGTGGCGGACACGGGGAACGCCCGCGTCCAGGTTTTCGCCCCGGACGGGCGCTGGCTGGGCCGGTTCGGCCGGTACGGGCGCGGTCCGGGCGAATTGGACTACCCGATGGACGTGCTGGTGCGGCAGGGCCGGGTCTACGTCGCCGACACCAAGAACAGCCGCATCCAGGCCTTCACCCGGGCCGGCAGGTTCCTCTACGCTATTCCCGATCCGAGGAAGCACGGCGGCCTCAGGTTCGCGCCGCTTTCCCTCGCCGCCGCCGGCGGCGACATGTACGTCACCACCGTGAACCACGAGGTCCTGGTCTTCGACCGCCGCGACCGCCTGGTCCGGCGCTTCGGCGCGGGCGGGTCGGCGGCGGGGCAACTCTCATATCCGAACGGCGTCGCCGTGGACGGGGCCGTCGTCTGGGTGGCCGACACCAACAACGGGCGCGTGCAGGCCTTCACGCGGCGCGGCCGCGTCTTGAGCGTCGTCGAGGGGCTGGCCGCACCCCGGGGCATCGCCGTGTACAGGGGCCTCGTCCACGTCGTCGATGTGTTCCAGCACCGGGTCTTCATATTCGACGCCGCTGGCGACTTGCGGTATACTTTCGGGGGGCGCGGCCTGGGGGAGGGGGCCTTCAACTTTCCCAACGACATCGCCATCGACGGCCTGGGGGTCATCTATGTCGCCGACCGCGAGAACAACCGCGTCTCCGTGTGGAGCTACTGATAACTTTGTAATCAACTTTTCCAACGCGATGATCGACAAATAGTTAGGTGAAAGGATCGCCGTCTGCGCGCGGCAGCGCGGGCACGCAAACGCCACGGGAGGACGTGCTTTGGGAATCAGGCCTGGCGCCCTGTGGAATGGCGGCAACTGGGAGATATGGGTGGCGCTCTTCTCCCGATGGGTGGGGATGCTCTTCGGGAGCGCCCTCTACGTTTATCATGCTGGCTGGGCCGCGGCCTTCCGGGGCGCGTGGAACGACGCCGTCTTCGTCATCTGGGGCCTGCACGCCGTGGCCTTCACCTGGATCTGCGTGGCGCGGCCGGCGCTGTGGTACGGGCGGCGGGGTCCGGTCCTGGTGTGGAGCGCTTATCTCTTCGACCTCAGCCTCGTGACCTCCTGGCTGGTGGCGGGCGCGGCCGAGCCCGAGGAGGTCTGGCTCATCCTGCCCTTCCAGGCCCTGGTCGTCGTCTTGCGGATGCCCGGGGTGCGCCAGTTCCTGAGCGCGCTGGCCCTGGCGTTCGCCTTCTACGGCTCCGGCCTGTTCTACTCGCACATCCGTTTCGGGATGTTCTACCGCGAGCCCATGTTCTGGATGCACATCTTCTTCGGGATGGCCTACCTGGTGGGGGCTCACCGGTTCAACACTTTGCGGCTGCGGCAGGAGAGCCTCCTGATGATGCAGAGGGAGCTGGAGGCGTCGGCGCGGGAACTCGCCGCCTCCAACCGCGTCCTGGCCCAGTTGTCTTACTCCGACGCCCTGACCGGCCTCTACAACCATCGCTACTTCTACCAGCGCCTGGAGCAGGAACTGGAGCGGGCCCGGTCCACCGGCCGGCCGGTGGCGCTCCTCATGCTGGATATCGATTACTTCAAGCTGTACAACGACACCCAGGGCCACACGAAGGGCGACTCCGTGCTCCAGGAGGTGGCCCAGCTCCTGCGCGAGAACAGCCGGGAGTCGGACGTCATCTGCCGTTACGGGGGCGAGGAGTTCGCCGTCATCTTGCCGGGGGCGGGGGAGGAGGAGGCCGTCGGGGTGGCGGAACGCGTGCGGCGGGCCGTGGCCGGGCACGCCTTCGAAGGCGGGGATGGCCAGCCGGGGGGACGCCTCACCGTGTCCATCGGCGTGGCCGTGTGCCCGGACCAGGCCGCCGAGAGCGGCGAATTGGTGGAGCGCGCCGACCAGGCCCTCTACCTCGCCAAGCACAGCGGGAAGAACAACGTCAAGGTCTACAGCGCGGTGCGCAGCGATGATGGGGCACAATGCGCCGGCGAAGGCGGGAGCGTCCGGGCTGTGCTGCACTGCCTGGAGTTCGCCAAATCCCTGCAGGGCAGGTTCCTGCCGGGCCACGCGGAGCAGGTGGCGGCCTATGCGGCGGCCACGGCGGAGAGGCTCGGCCTGGACCCCGTCGAGGTGTGGAAGGTGCGCATAGCCGGCTGGGTGCACGACCTGGAGCTGCTGGACGACCGCGCCACCTTCCCGGCTGGCCGGGACCTGCTGACGGACGCGGAGAGGCGGGTCATCAGGTACAACACCTTGATCGGGCTGGGGGTCATCTCGCCGCCCGGGGTACTGGAGGACGTGAGCGCGATCATCAGGCACCAGGAGGAGCGCTGGGACGGTTCAGGCCCTTCCGGGCTGGCCGGGGAGGCCATCCCCGTCGGCAGCCGCATCCTCGCCGCCGTCAACCACTACAGCCACCTGCGCCGGCAGAGCCCGTACCGGCGCGCCATGAGCGCCGCCGAGGCCCTGGCCGAGCTGCAGGCCGAGGCCGGGAGGCGATTCGACCCCGCCGTCGTGGAGGCCCTGGCGGGCGTGCTCGCGGAGGCCGGCGAGCTGCCCCGCTTGCGGGCGGATCTCCCCGAGGGCTGCTAGCGTCTGCAGCCTCAGGTTAATCTTGCCGGCATTCCCTTGCGAAGACTAGAATAGTTATGAAGGACTATAGTCTATATTCTATTAATCTGGACTGCTATCTAGTCCTGGTTAGGAAGGTCGCTCCCTTGTTTGCAGTCCGCGTTGCAGCAACGGCAGCCCTCGTGATCGCGGCCACCCTGGTTTCCCCTCGCGTCTCCGGGGCGGCACCGCTTGTGCACATGGTGGGATGGGAGACGGCGCAGGCCGGAGACGCCGGGCCGGTCGACACCAAGGCGCTGGTGTCCTCCCGCGGGGTGGGGGTGTTCTTCAGCCCGAAGGACGGCGCCACCTACCGCGTCTACCGGCACGACCGCACCAACGGCAGGCGCTTCGTCCCCTATGGGGAACCGGTGACGTTTCACGACGGCGGCGTCCTCGACACCCAAGATCCGTACGACCCCGCCTCCGCCTCGGACAGCGGCTGGATGTACGACGCCACGTACGATTACCTGATCTACATCGACCCCAACGTCACCCGCTATGAGGAATACTATTACCTGGTCTGGTCGAGCTGGGACCGCGACCAGGTCGGCCACCCCATCTCCGACCCCAACACCTACCTGAACGGGTACGTGGTGGCGCCGGCCTTTCCCCAGGCACCGGCGCACGGAGAGAAAATGTTCGGCGCTTCCTTCAAGAACGACTTCTGTTGCTCAGGCGTCAGCTTGACCATGCCCCAACCGTCGTCGGGATAACCCAACGAGGCGAAGATTTT
>JBBITQ010000056.1:0-7554 GCA_037440685.1 Clostridiales bacterium | reverse complement strand
GAGTGACTGCCACACCGGTCCGTTGGCTGGTCACATAGGCCCATTCCGGCGGCGTGAAGCCGAGAATGCTGCGAAGAACTATGAGCGCGAGCGGTGTCCTCGTGACCACCGCGAGAACCTGCTCCGGTAAGAGGGACGAAAAACCATCCGTCCCTCGTTTCAGCGCCTCGTAGGCCCGCTGAAAAGCCGGGTAATCGACGAATCCTCTCCCTTTGGGGAGTACCAGGAACTCTGACTCCAGGCTGGCGCAGACGGCGGATACGTAGACATCCAGGTTCGCCGCCAGTTCTTCCGGGGATGCTTCAAAAGGGTACTTCATCGTCCGCATCACCAAAGTAAGACGCCCGCTCTTCCCTCACGAGTCGCGCTTTCCGCGATGCCTTCAAAACGTCCTCGCTCAAATGCTTCTCGACGCCTGAAAACCCGCCGAGGGTGGTAACGGCCTCTCCAATGCGCGCCAGCTTGACGGACCACGAGACCGACCGATCCCAGCGATGGCGCAAGCGCCATATCGCAAGGCGAATCAGGTGACCGTAGGCGACGCACCGCGCGTCTCCTCGCGTCAAGCGGACGCCTCCCTGGCGCAAGAGTTCCAGGTCATGTGCCACTAGAACGGCGATCTCCTCAGGCGTTTCGGCCAGGAGCCGGCGCTTGACCGTGCCCGTCGTCCTGCAGACGAATACCGTGTCAACTACGGAGGAATCGGTGCCGTTGATGTGGATCGATCCCCCCATCTCGGCGGGACAAGGCAGTGACGCGCTGCAGACCAAGCCGGCATCAAGAAGAGCCACCGCCACGGGGAAATACGCCTCGATGGCGTTATGGTGATAAGTGAAAACGAAGGGTGAGGCCGGTTTCAGCGCTGCCGCCATGCGCTGGAAGACCTCCGACAGCCCGGCGGTGAAGTGATCCAGCCCCCGCGCCAGAGTGGCGTTCCCCGTGAGCTCGTCCGGATTCCGGGTAGAAGCTGCAGCAAAAGCAGGATGACCGTGGCCAACCAGACGCCGTAGCCAAACGTAGCAGAAGTCCATGAGTTCGGCGTACTGCACGTTGGCGAAATAGGGCGGGTCAGTGAGAACCGCATCCAGGCTCCCCGCTGGCAGTTCTGCCTGGGTGGAGCTGCCGCAGTGCAGGTCCACTCGCCTCCTACGTGTACCAGAGTGATCATCTCGGCGCTCGCCGATCCACTCCCCCTCCATCGGCACGATGAACTTGCGCCCCCGGCGGTAACAAACCTCGAAGGGCTGTTCGCAGTACGTCTTCGCCCGGATGAACTTCTCCACGATGTTCGACCAGCCGCCGCTACCGATGTTCGCACCCGTTGCGGGGTGCCGTAAGCCGAGGATGTTCGACTCGCACTGGACCAGGCTCACGGGAAAGCCGTGAACCGAGAAAATGTCCAGGGACTTCAATGCCATGGTGTCATAACGGCACAGCATGTTTTGGTAACGAAGCAGGTCTGAGAGGTTGGTGGCCAGGGCATCCCGCACCCGCCGCTCTCTGGTGTCCGCCACCGCCCGGGCTATTGCCTCCAAGCCCAGCATCTGCCGTTCGTTGAACATCTCACGGTAATACCTGTACCCCCAGCGGTGCAGGCGGGCCGTCTCGTCGCCGGCTGGGATGGCTTCATCCGGGATGAAACGGGGCTCTGTGCGCTTCCACGCCGCGACAGCCGCGTCGTAACGAGCCAGGTCTTCCTTGTCGGGCTTCTTGAAGAACCGGCCCGCATGACGTGGCCGGCAATGCCAGCAGTGGTATTCGATGGCCACCATGCGGTGTCGCGGGGGGCCCCCTGCCGCATCAGGGTACACGTTCTCCCGTCCGCAGCGCGGGCACGCACACCGGTTCCGCCGCGCGGGGCCGTGCAGGGATAGCGGGCGGCCGCATTCTTTGCAGTCTCCCAGCACCTGCCGGTCCTCCATTTCGTTCAGGGCACCGCAGGCCCCGCACAGGATGACGTTCTTCGGGTGCCGGCGGTTCTCCGCCAGAAGATAGCCGGGGAAGAGGTCGAAAGTCTCACCGCACCACCGGCAGTCCTTCGTCTTCACCCAGATGAAGTACTTCACATGGGCTGCGGGGTGCCCGCACACCTCGCATCGCGTGCGGTAGAGATGGCCAACTTGCTCCTCCAACCGATCGTGAACTTCGGCGGCGGCGCGCCGATAGGCGTCCAGGTCCAGATGCTCGATCTCCTGGCGGACGATCCACCAGGCCATCGGGTTGATATCCCAGCCCGTGACGTCGCAGCCCAGCCGGTTGGCCTCCAGGAGTGGCGTTCCGCCGCCCATGAAGGGATCCGCCACGTGCACGCCGTCCAGGGCGTGAGGACGATAGTATTCCCCGCGCAACGGTCCGGTAGTGAACTCCGCAAGGAGTAGTGCCCGGAACAGGGTGCCAGGCCGCCGGGCGAACCACTTGTGGACCGCGATGACCGGCCGGTAATTCTGCTGCACCTGCTTCTCCCGCAGGGCCAGCTCCGCGACGAAGGATACGTCAAAGCGGTGCTCGATGCCGCTGCTGGAATGGGAGCGCGGCGGCGAGGGTGGTCGGAGGAGGGCGGTACCTCCTGGGAGCAAATCTTTTTCTATGGCCACGGATCCACGTCCTCGGAAAAGACCTTTTGGTACATCACGGAGTTCGAGAAGCTGTTGGAATTTCCTCTCGGGTCTGGATCACGGTTTCTCCATAGGTGCCGCCATCCTCAAGGTTGAATACATTCGTGGCCCCGGCCGGAACATCTCCATCAGCGAGCCCGGTGGCATCGAGGCCACCGGGGGGCGATTATTCAGCGGCGACGGGGCCGGCCACCAGCGCCGCGCGCACGAGTTCGGCCACCTGCCAGGGCACCTCGGCCACCCGGGCGCCGGCCGCCTCCAGCGCCTTCACCTTGGACTCATAGGTGCCGCGGCCGCGCTCGATGATGGCGCCGGCATGGCCCATGCGCTTGCCGGGCGGGGCGCTCCTGCCCGCGATGTAGGCCACCACCGGCTTCTCCATCGTCTTGATGTACTCCGCCGCCTCCTCCTCCGCCGTGCCGCCGATCTCGCCCACGAGCACCACGGCGCGGGTGCTGTCGTCCTTCTCGAACCGCTTGAGCACGTCGATGAACGTGAGACCCACCACGCGGTCGCCGCCCATGCCGATCACCGTCGACTGCCCCAGCCCGCTCTGGGTCAGGGAATGGACGATCTCGTAGCTGAGCGTGCCGCTGCGAGCCACCACGCCGACAGGGCCGGGGTGGAAGACGACGTTGGGCGGAATCCCGATCTTGCACTTGCCGGGGGAGCAGATGCCGTAGGTGTTGGGCCCGATCACGGTGGCGCCGCGCTCGGCGGCGAAGGCCATGATGGCCATCGCGTCGTGGACCGGGATATGTTCGGTGATGATCACGACCGTCTCCAGGCCGGCGTCGATGGCCTCGAAGGCCGCGTCGCGGGCGAAGGGGGCCGGGACGAAGATCACCGCCGCGTTGGCGCCGTGGCTGTCGACCGCCGCCTGGACGGTGTCGTACACCGGGACGCCGTGCACCGTCTCCCCGCCCTTGCCCGGGGTGACCCCGGCCACCACCCGCGTGCCGTACTCGAGCATCTGCCGGGTGTGGAAGCTGCCCTGGTTCCCCGTGATGCCCTGCACGAGCACCTTCGTCCTCTCGTCGACGATGATGGCCATGCCGCCTCTCCCCCTCTCAGGCCCCCGCCGCCAGCGCCACCGCGCGGGCCGCGGCGTCCTCCATGGAGTTGAAGGCGGAGATGCCCCGTTCCTCGAGCATCGCCACCGCCCGGTCGACATTGGTGCCCGCCAGGCGCACCACCAGCGGCATGGGGATGCCTACGGTATCCCGGGCGGTGATGATGGCCTGGGCCACGTCGTCGCAACGGGTGATGCCCCCGAAGATGTTGATGAGGATCACGCGCGGCCGCGTGGAGACCAGCACCTCCAGCGCCCGCGCCATCGGTTCGGCCGCGGCGCCTCCGCCCACATCGAGGAAGTTCATCGGCCGCCCCCCGAAGCGCTGCAGCACGTCGAGGGTGGCCATGGTGATGCCGGCGCCGTTGGCCATCACGGCGATGTCGCCATCCAGCTCCACGAACGCCAGACCCAGCTCGCGCACCCGCCGCTCCAGCGGCGTGGCATCCACGACCCGCGGAAGTTGCGGGTGGCGGAAGAGAGCATCGTCGTCGACATTGAGGCGGGCGTCTGCCGCGACCACGCAACCGGCGCAGACGGCCAGAGGGTTGATCTCCACCAGCTCGGCATCGTACTCCCGGAAGATCTCGTAGAGCTTGATGGCGATCTCTACGACCTCACGCGCCACCGGCCCCGCCAGGCCCAGGCGGCGCGCCAGCTCCCGCGCGGCATAAGGCATGAGGCCCCACTGCGGAGGCACGTGGAGGCGAACGATCTCCTTCTCCGGCACCTCCTCGATGTCCACGCCGCCCCGGGCGGAGGCGATCACCAGCGGCTTCTTGGCCCCGGCGTCCACCGTGACGGCCAGGTAGAACTCGCGGTCGATGGCGAGCTTCTGCTCCACGTAGACGCTCTCCACCCGGTAGCCCCTGATGGTCATGCCCAGTATGTCGGCCGCCGCGCGGCGCGCCTCCTCCGGGTTATCGGCCAGCCGGATGCCCCCGGCCTTGCCGCGCCCCCCCACCAGCACCTGGGCCTTGACGGCCACCGGACCGAGTTCCCGGGCCGCGGCCGCCGCCTCGTCGGGCGTGCGGGCCAGCCGTCCCGGCGGGACCGGGATCCCCTTCTGAGAAAGGACCTCCTTGGCCAGGTATTCGTAGAGCTTCACACCGACGCACCTCCCCGGCGGCGCCGGACCTGGTCACCCCCGGCGGTAACGGGCGATGCCCTCCTCGTAGAGGTCGTTACCCAGGATATCGTTCACCACGATGGCCGGGAAGCCCTCCACTTCCAGCAGGTATACCGCCTCGGGCCCGAGCTCCTCGTAAAGCACGGGCTCCGCCCGCCTGATGCGGCGGGACAAGAGCGCCCCGGCGCCGCCCACCGCCGCGCAGTAGACGGCCCCGTGGGCTATGAGGGCCCGGCGCACCTCCTCGGAGCGCCGCCCCTTTCCTATGATGCCCTTGACACCCAGGGATAAGAGCGCGGGGGTATAGGGATCCATGCGCCCCGCCGTGGTGGGCCCAGCCGCGCCCACAGGGCGGCCGGGCGGCGCCGGGGAGGGGCCGACGTAATAGATCACCTGGCCCCGCAGGTCCAGCGGCAGCGGCTCTCCGGCGCGCATGGCCTCGACCAGGCGCCGGTGCGCCGCGTCGCGGGCGGTGTAGATCCACCCCGAGAACAGCACGCGGTCGCCGGCGCGTAGCCGGCGCACCGCCTCGTCCTCAAGCGGCGTGAGCAAGCGGTGCTCTCTCAGATCAGCCCCTCCTTGGAGCGCGCCGAATGGCACTGGATGTTCACGGCCACCGGGAAGCTGGCGATGTGGCGGGGGAAGATCTCCACCGCCACCCAGAGGGCCGTGACCCGCCCCCCCAGGCCCTGGGGACCGATGCCGAGCTTCTGGATCTCATGGTATAGCTCCCGCTCCAGCTCCGCCACCTCCGGCCGTGGGTGATGGTGCCCCAGCGGCCGCAGGATGGCCTTCTTCGCTAGGTAGGCGACCAGGTCGAAGGTGCCCCCGATACCGACCCCGACCACGAAGGGCGGACAGGCGTCCGGCCCCGCGCGGCGCACCGTCTCGA
Organism: Clostridiales bacterium; assembly: GCA_037440685.1. Taxonomy (GTDB): domain Bacteria; phylum Bacillota; class Sulfobacillia; order DYIH01; family JBBITQ01; genus JBBITQ01. The sequence goes on along the minus strand of JBBITQ010000056.1, from coordinate 1,846 downwards.
GGACGAAGGCCTTGGCTCCTTCCAGCCCGTCAGCAGGCCGCAGCATGGCCAAGGCGCTCTTGTTCTCGCTCCCCCCGCCCTTGGGCAGGACGCGCACCCGCACCCGGTCGCCCGGCACGATCTCGGTGTGGATCACGGCCGGGGTGTTGTCGCCGGTGTTGGTCCCCAGCCACGGGTGGTCGAGGATCGACTTGCGCAGGTACCCCCCCACGTAGGCGTCGCGCACTCCCGCGTTCACGGCCTCCGTTAGGCTTCCCCCCACCAGGTGCACGTCCTGGCCCACCTCAAGGAACACCACGGCGAAGCCCGTGTCCTGGCACAGGGGGATGCGCTCCTCCCGCGCGATGCGGGCGTTCTCGGCCAGCTCCTCGAGCACCTGGCGCCCCACCGGCGACTCCTCGCGGGCGCGCGCCTCCTCCAGCGCCGCCGCCACGTCGGGAGGGAGCTCGTAGTTGGCCTCGCGCAGGAGGCGGGCCACCTCTTCCTTCACCCGGTCCACGTGTATCTCGCGCAACTCCGCACCTACCCGGCCGGCAGCCTGGCGATGTTCTCCCGCACGTCCCGGCAGGAGGCGGCGAAGGCCTCGGCCTCCTCCGGCGTGAGGTCGAGCTCGATCACCCGCTCCACCCCGCCGCCCCCAAGCACGACGGGGACGCCAGCGAAGATGCCCTCCTGCCCATACTCCCCCTCAAGGTACGCAGAGCAGGGCAGGATGCGCTTCTTGTCCCGCAGGATGGCCTCCACCATCTGCGCCACCGCGGCCGCGGGGGCGTAGAAGGCGCTCTGGCCCATCAGGTTCACGATCTCGCCGCCGCCGAAGCGGGTGCGCTCCACTAGGCGCGCGATCGCGTCCGATGGCAAGAGCTTCTCGATCGGGATACCGCCGGCGTACGCGTACCGCACCATGGGCACCATGGAGTCGCCGTGACCGCCCAGGACCAGGGCCGTCACGTCCTCGAAGGAGACGCCCAGCTCCATGGCGATGAAGGTGCGGAAGCGCGTGCCGTCAAGCACCCCCGACTGGCCCACCACCCGGTTCTTCGGGAACCCGCTGGCCTTCCAAGCCACCCAACACATGACATCCAGGGGGTTGGTGAGGATGACAAGGTAGGCATCGGGGGACTGGGCAACGGCCTCCTCCGTCACGCCCTTGACGATCTTGTAATTGATGTGGAGCAGGTCGTCCCTGCTCATCCCGGGCTTGCGGGCCGCCCCCGCGGTGATCACCACCACGTCGGAGCCGGCCGTGTCGGCGTAGTCGTTGGTGCCGATGATGCGCGCGTCGAAGCCTTCCAGGGGCGCCGCCTCCTGCAGGTCCAGCGCCTTGCCCTGCGGCATCCCCTGGACCACGTCCATGAGGACGATGTCGCCCAGCTCCTTGGCCGCGCACCAGTGGGCCACCGTGGCCCCCGTGGCCCCCGCCCCGATGATGGATATCTTGTGCCGCCTGATCCGCACGCCCGCTACCCCCTCCTCACCCTCAACCCCGCGGCCGCACCGCAGACAGCAAACGGGCCGGCCTCGGCCGGCCCCCGGTCTCCGGCGCCCCCGCGCCCTCAACGAAAGTACTCCGGAAGGTAACGCCGCGCCGCGCCCAGCATCTCCTCGCGCGAAAGCGCGGTGTTCCGCCCCTGGCGGTACTGCTCCATCACCCACTCGTGGATCCGCTCCAGCGCCGGGTGACGCTTGTCCAGGGGTGCGAAGCCCCGCGCCAGGAGCTCGCGATTGACCCAGTACGCTACCCCCGCCACCCCGGACTTGTCGGTGATGTTGACCCCGAGGGGGCGCTTAAGGAGCTTGGCCGTGTCGAAGATGTTGTAGATCTCCTCGTTCTTGATCACGCCGT
>JBBITQ010000055.1:0-7587 GCA_037440685.1 Clostridiales bacterium | reverse complement strand
CGGTCGGCCAGGATGCGCATCCCCTCGATCACGAATCCGCCCGCCGTGAGCAGGAACAGGATGACGAGGAGCGCCCAGTCCTCCGCTGGCCAGCGCCGCCGCTCCTCGCCCGTGGCGCCGTCCGCCCGCCGGTAGTCGAGCCGCGCCGGCCGCGCAAAGGCCCGCCTCCCCATCATGAAGAGAAGCCCGGCCAGGAGTGCCACGCCCATGACGTCGAGGACGAGGGAGTAGACCATGTAGAATGTGCCGTGGAAGAAGCTCATCCCGAGCGGACGGGCCAGATCGTGGTCGATGGTGAGGATCACGGTGCCGAGCCACTCGCACACGAATCCCCAGAAGATGAGGAGGTGGGCTATGCCCGCGCGGCTGTCGCCCCGGATGAGCTTGCTCGACGCCCCCGCCGCCGCCCAGAGGGCGCCCCAGAGGCGCCCCCCGAGCCCCGGGAACGGCCCGGCGGGCCTGCCCCCGCGGTACTTGGCCACCTTCAGGTAGACCCCCCGGACGAACATGAATAGCGCCACGGTGGCCAGGATATAGAAGACGACCTTCATCCCCGTGCTGAAATTCTGGAATACCTCGCGTGTAATCTCCTGACCCGCCACCGCTGACCCCCCAAGAATCCTCCTGCCGCGACCCCAGGCCTACCCGGCCGCCTCCCGTACTTTCTCCGTCAGCACCGGCAGGATGTCGAACAGGTCGCCCACCACGCCGTAATGCGCCACGCCAAAGATGGGGGCCTTGGGATCGGTGTTGATGGCCACGATCAGCTCGGCGTCACGCATCCCCTCCAGGTGCTCCGGCGCACCGCTGATGCCCGCCGCCAGGTAGAGCTTCGGCTTCACCGTCTGGCCCGACTTGCCGACCTGCCGGCTCTTGGGCAGCCATCCGTTGTCGATGATGGGCCGCGATGCCGACAGCGCCCCGCCCAGGGCATCGGCCAGCTCCGCCGCCATCTCCAGGTTGTCCTGGGACTGGATGCCCCGGCCGATGCTCACTAGCACGGCCTCCTTCGTGATGTCCACGTCGGCCGCCTCCGGCTCGATGAGGGCCTTGAACCGCGTGCGCACCCCGTCCAGACCGGCCGCCGCCACGTCCTCCACGCTCCCGGGCGCCCCGCGCCCGGCGTCGGCCGGCGCCGACCCGGCCAGGACCGTCACCACGGCGCCAGCACCGGAGGCCGCCGCCTCGGCCATCACCTTGCCGCCGTATAGCTGGCTCGTGCCCACCACGGCGTCGCCCTCCCAGCGCACGTCCCGGCAGTAGGCCAGGAGCGGCCACCCCAGCGCCGCCGCCAGCGCCGGGGCCACGTCCATGCCCATGGACGTGTTCCCCACCAGCACGACGCCCGGCTGCTTCTCGCGCACGAGGTCCGCCAGAACCCGATTGTAAGGATCAGGCGCGAACTGGGCCAGAACCGGGTGATCGACGTAGTAGACCGCGTCCACGTTCAACTGCTCCGCCAGAGCCCGCGCGCCGTGTCCCAGCACCACAGCCAGCGTCCGGCCGCCCGAGGCCGCCGCAAGCTCCCTGGCCTTGGCGGCCATCTCGAAGCTGATGTCCGCGAGCTTCCCCTGCAGGTGCTCCGCGATGACCAGAACGTCCCTGCCCATGCCGCTCACCCCTTGAGAATGCCCTTTTCCCGGAACAGGGCCACCAGCCGGTCTGCCACTTCCTCCGGGCTCCCCTCGATGATCTCCGCCTGCCGCCCGCCCTCGGGCTTGAAGAGGCGGCGCACCTCCACGCCCGCGTCCGCCGCCGCCGAGGGCTCGACCTCCTCAATCCGCGCCGTGCGCATCACCTGGCGCACCCGGCTCACCGGCGCGTACCGCGGCGGCTGCTTGGCCGCCTGGATGCCCAGCACCGCCGGCAGGTCCACCTCGATCTCGGCCATCACCCCGCCGGCGTACTCCTTCCGCACCGTGGCCACCCTGCCGTCCACGTCCACGCCGGTGACCACGCTCACGTGTGGCACCCTCAGAGCCGCCGCCAGCAGGGGTCCCACCTGGCCGTCCAGGTCGTCGACCGCCTGCACGCCGGTGAGCACCAGGTCATAGTCCATCTCCTTCAGGGCTGCCGCGAAGAGGGCCGCCGCCTGGTGGCTCGTCACGCCAGCCGCGAAGTCACCCACGATCTTCACCGCCCGGTCGGCCCCCTTGGCCAGGGCGGTGTAGAGGGTCTCGTCGACCTCCCCGGTGTCCACCGCCAGCACCGTGACCGTGCCGCCGTGGGCCTCCTTCAGCAAGAGGGCCTCCTCCAACGCGTGCTCGTCGAACTCGTTGATCTTGAACTTGAGCCAGTCCCGGTCCAGGGCCTTGCCGCTCTGGTCTATCTCCAGGTCCTCCACCAGGTCCGGGACCTGCTTCACCGTGACGACGATGTTCATGCCGCCCCTCCTCCCAGCGCTTCGTCCAGCAGTTCCGCGATGTCGCGCACGGCGAGGCGCCCCTCGTTGCCCGTGGCCTTCACGGCGTCCTCGAAGCGCGACACCTCGTACGGGCAGGCCACCGCCAGCACGTCGGCGCCCGCCTCCACCGCCTCGCACACCCGCCGCTCCGACAGCCGCTCCGCCATGTGATCGCGGGTGAACCCGTCCATCCACATCCCGCCGCCCCCGCCGCCGCAGCAGTAGCTGTTCTCCCGGCAGTGGGCCATCTCCACCAGGCGCAGGCCGGGTATGGCGCGCAGCACCTGCCGCGGCGCCTCGTACTCCCCGTTGTGGCGCCCCAGGTAGCACGGGTCATGGAAGGTGACGGTGTAATCGAGCTTCCGGCTGAACGGCAGCCTGTCGACCAGGGGGGCGAGGAACTGCGTGTAGTGGAGCACCTCGAACTCCCCCCCGTACTTGGGGTACTCCTTGCGGAACCCGTTGAGGGCGTGCGGGTCGGTGACCACGATGCGGTTGAACTTGTATTTCTTTAGGGTGGCGATGTTCTGCTCCGCCAGCATCTCAAAAAGGCCCTTCTCGCCCGCCAGCCGCTGGCTGTCGCCCGAGCACTTCTCCTCATGGCCGAGGATGCCGAAGTCGACGCCCAGGGCGTGGAACACCCGCGCCAGCGCCCGCGAGGCGTCCTTGCCGCGGGGGTGATAAGACGGGTAGCACTCGACGAACCAGAGGACGTCCACCGGCTGCCGGTATTCCGCCATCACTCGCACCGGCACGCCAGCCTCCTTGGCCCACTCGCCGCGCTTGCGTGCCGGTTCGCCCAAGGGGTTGCCGTAACGGAACGTGTTCTCGAACGCCTTCTGCAGCTCTGCGGGCGCGTTCCCCTCCAGCACGGCCTGTTCGCGCACCGCCGGCATGATCTCGATCATGTTCACCTGCTTGGGGCAAACGCGCAGGCAGTTGGCGCAGGTGGTGCAGAGCCAGAGGTCCGGGCTCTCCAGGAGGTCGCTCCCCAGTTGCACGCGCCGGAACACCCGGCGCGGGCTGAAGTCAGCCACCGCGCCCACCGGGCAGACCGGCGTGCACTTGGCACACTGGTAGCAGTAGCCGAAGCTCTCCGCTCCCTCAATACCCCGCACGCGGTCCAGCGCCGCCAAGTCGTAATCCCAGATGACGCGCTGCTCGAAGACGCGCGTCCAGTGTCCAGAAACGTCGATGCCGTCGACAACGGCCTTCTCCTTCTCGATCGCCTTCGCCTTCGTCGTCACGTCCCTCTCCCTCCTTCGCCCGCCTCCAGCCCACCGGCGGCCCGGACCCCCAGGAGGCGGCGGGCCAGCTCACCGGTCGGGGGCAGGATCCCCGCGAACTCAGGGGTGGTGCGCACCCCGGTCACCATGTAGGCGTACAGGGCGTACACCAACGCCAGGTAGGCATCCAGCACGAACGGCTCCGGCCCCGCGCCGGCGATGCCCACCTGCTCTGCGAGCCGGGCTAGGTGCGCAACCGCTTCGCCCACCCTCATGTAAACCTCGCCCGGCTCGCCCCCGCCCGGGGCCGCTCCCAGGACCACCAGCGCGCCGCTCTGCTCCTCCGGAGCGTACACCCACCGTCCCCAGAGCCAGTACCGCTCGGGAAAGGTGTAGTGCAGGTACTCCGACCCCAGCTCGGCCGCGACCGAGCCGCCCAGCTCACCGCCCAGGGCGCGGCAGAAGGCGTTCATCCGCTCTGCCACCGCGCCGGGGCCATGCAGGAGCCGGCGCACCTCCCGCGCCAGGGCTTCACCGCCATCGCCCGCCAGGATGCGGGCGCGCCGCCGCCCGGCGAAGCTATCCCCCAGCGCCTGCAGGACGGCCGGGCCGGAGCACCCCCCCGGCTCGCCAAAGGCGGCGCGATAGCGGGCGCTCTTCGCCACCAGCGCCTCCGCCATCTGCCGCAAGACGCCCTCTCCCGCCCGCTCCACGGCCAGCCGGTGGAACTCCTGCGCCCGGGCGAGATCGATCACGAGAGCATCACCCCGCCTTGGCCGCCAGCCCGTTCCCCCTCAGCATGGCGACAGCCTTGACCGCCGCCAGCCCCCCCATGGAGACGGAGTCCTCCAGGTCCTTTGGCCCGGCGGCCGCCCCCGCCACGAAGATCCCCGCTACCGGTGTGCTCACCGTGTCCAGCGGTCCCCCTTGCGTGGCGATGAAGCCGTGGGACTCGAGGGGAAGCCCCAGGAGCCGCGCCATCTCGCGTGTGCCGGCGCTCGGCTCCATGCCCACGGATAGCACCACCAGGTCCATCGGCACCTCCATGGGCCGCCCCATCGTCGTGTCCTCGCCTTTGATCAGGAGCCGGTCGCCTTTCTTCAGGACCTCGGTGACCACGCCGCGGATGAAATTGACCTTGTGCTTCTCCTGCGCCCGCCAGTAGAGTTCATCCTCCCAGAAGCCGAACGCGCGCAGGTCGATGTAGAAGACGAACACCTTGGCGTGGGGAAGGAGCTCCTTCACCTCGATCGCCTGCTTGCAGGCGATGCCGCAGCAGACCTTCGAGCAGTACTGGTTGCCGATCTGCCGGTCGCGCGACCCGACGCACTGGATAAAGCAGACCCGTTCCGGCGGCTGGCCGTTGGAGGGTCGCACCACGCGCCGCTCCTTCAGCATGGCCTCCAGGTCCACCAGCGTGATGACGTCGTCGTGCTCGTAGTAGCCGAAGATCTGGGTCTCCCGGCCGGGGTCGAAGTGCTCGAACCCGGTGGCGACTATGATGGCGCCGGCCGGGATCGTCTCCTCGCCCCCCTCGCCCCTCACCGTCACCCTGAAGTCCCCGGCCTCTCCGGAGCACGCGGTCACCGTGGAGTTCAGGCGCACCTCGACCAGCGGATGCCCCGTCACCCCTGCCACCAAGTCGCCCATAGCCGCCTCGGCGTCGCGGAAGTCGGGGGTCAGGGCCGCATACCGCTGGGCGATCGGCGTGCCGCCCAGGAACCCGCGCTGCTCCACCAGGACCGCCTTGACGCCCAGGTCGGCCACGCCCCGCGCCGCCTGCAGCCCGGCCGGGCCGCCGCCGACCACCACCACCGTCTCAGTTGCCACCAGCATCACCCCACGTCAGGTACTCCATCTCGCCGCGCTCGATGCGCGCCAGATCCTCCTGGAACTCCTCCCACGCCGCCCGCCAGTCGATGCCCATCTTCTCCAGCAACGGCCGCCAGTTGGCCGAATGCCAGTGGAGCTGGCACACCCGGAAGGGGTGCGCGCCCATCGCCAGGGCGGCGAACTGGGCGTCCGACATCACAGGGATGTCCAGGTCCTTGCCATGGGCCTTGGCCGCCCACTGGCTCTTGTCCAGCGTCGTCACGCAGCCCGTGTCGTTGGTGAGCACCACGTCGGGGTCGGCCTCTTCCTTCATGACCTCGATCTTGCGGAAGTTGGCAAAGGAACGCGTGAAGTCGCGCTGCACCAGGATGTGCCGGAAGCCGAAACCGCAGCAGTCGTACCACGTCGAGTACTCGCCGATCTGGGCCCCCAGGGCCTGCGCCACCCCGGTAATCACCGCCGTGCGCTGCCCGTTGTACACCTCGGGTTCGTACACGGCATCCTCGGCCACCAGCTTATGGTAATGGCAAGCCGGGTGTACGCAGACTACCACCTGGCTCACGTCGTACTTCCGCCGCGCGGCGATCCGGTCCCGGACCGCGTACAGCCACTCGCTGTAGTGGACGATCTCCTCGGGCATCACCAGCGGCTTGCCCATCCGCGCCAGGATCTCCCGCACCTGCCGCCGCAACTCCGCGTGGTGGATGATCTCCTCCCGCACTTCCTTGTAGTGCCCGAAGCTCGTGCCGCAGTGGATGAGCGGGTAATAGCCGCTCTGGTAGGCCTCGGCGAAGTTGCGCAACGCCACCGCCGCCTGGGCCACAGGGTTGGACGTCGCCGAGGCGTAGTAGTTCCAGCCGGTGCAGGACGTCTGTTCGAAGGGGTCGTGATGGCCCAGGCCCAGTTGGCGGTTGATCCAGAACACCGCGGTCGGGTAGCCCGGGATGTGCCCGCACTGGCCACAGCTCTTGTGGTGCCAGGTGTGCTCCAGGGGGATCTTCTTCTTGCGCCCGAACTTGGTCCCCACCTCGACGTAGGGTTCGGGGACGCGCTGCACGATGAGCTCGCCCCTGGCCTCGAGCTCGAACAGGGCCTCCTTGTAGTCCTCGCCGCGGTCCCCCGGCCGCCAGACCGTCGTCTTCCGCTTCTTGGCCTTGATCAGTTCCAGGGCCGACGGTTCCCCCGCTCCGCTCATGCCGTCTCACCTCCTGGCGGCCGTGCGCCGCCTCCATGGGCCATCGCTAGCCCGCCTTCTCGATGGCCGAGAGATCGTATCCGGCCTCTTCCAGCACCTCTTCGATGACCTCCTCGAGGATGCCGTGCACCCCCGCGTCCACTTCCTTGATGATGTCGAGCACCCCGGAGAGGTACCAGATGAGATAGAGCTCTCCCAGCGTGCGTTCCCCCACCTCCCAGGCGGTGGTCACGGTGTGTAGCGTCTCGGCCGGGATGGCCTTCCGCCACAGCTCCACCTTCTGGGACACCTCGTGCACGTACGGCCCCCAGTCCAGGAAGGCATCCGGCTGGAGCATGTCCGGCGACACCTGGGTGCCGGTGGCGTGGATCTTGTAGACCACCCGCGTGTAGCCGACCAAGGCGTCCTTGGCGCTCTTCAAGCCGTTGCGCACAGCCACCTCCCGCATGATCTGCACCAATCCGCCCGGCGAGTTCCCCCGCCGGCAGCGGGTGCAGGAGTAGCACTGCGAGCAGTTCCAGATGTCGTCGTTCATCTGCTCGTAGACGAGCTCCACGTCCTCCCGCGCCAGCGCCTGGGTGATCTTGCGCGGGCTGTAGTCGTAGAAGCGCGCCGAGGGACAGGCCGCCACGCAGACGCCGCACTCGTAACAGCCGTTCAGGTAGTCGTGGAAGCGCTGCAGGATGTGCAGGCGGTTCACATGGACGACCGAGGCTTCGTAGGGAATCCCGAAATATTCCAGGAAGTCTTCGGCAGAGACCAGTTCTTCCATGGCTTCGGCTAGGGTAAGGGTATCTTCGATGATGCCTCCTCAGGCTGCGACAAGTTTGAGATCGGGGATGTCTTCGTCCTCTTCCGCGTTGCCCCGGAAGGCGTCCACCACTTCGAGCAGCTTGGCCGCGCCCAGCTGGTCCTGGCTGTCCAGGCGC